>DATAQF010000144.1:0-7691 GCA_036264795.1 Candidatus Limnocylindrales bacterium
TTCTGCCGCGCCGCATCCTCCCGATCGTGACCGTCGCGGAGGCGATCCTGCTGATCAGGAAGGTCCGCCGCAGGAAGACCGTCGCCGTCAACGATCCGGTCGATTCGCGCACGGCAGCGCCGCGCCGCCGATCTTCACGCGACACGCGCGCCTGATCTGGGGCATCGTCGCGCCACTGCTCCCGACATTCCGGCGGGGCGGCCGTCGAGTGCTAGAGTCCCGGTCATGACCTGGTCCGCGCGCAAACGCGCGTGGGAGGCCCGTAGTCTCGCCGCCGCACTCGACCGGGCACCCGAACGCAAGCCCCGGTTCAGCACGATCAGCGACACCGCGATCGAGCGGCTGTCCGGGCCGTGGTCGTGGCAGGCCGGACCGGATGGCGAGCCTGCGGGCGGCGGCGGCCCGACGGCGGTCGACCACCATGGCGACCGTCTCCGTCCCGAGCCGGGCCGCTGGGATGACTTCGACCCGATGCGGGATGTCGGCCTGCCGGGCGAGCCGCCGTTCACCCGTGGAATCCACCCGACCGGATATCGGAGCCGGCTCTGGACGATGCGGATGTTCGCGGGTTTCGGGGCCGCGGAGGATACGAACGCCCGCTTCCGGTCCCTCCTCGGCGCCGGCCAGACGGGTCTGTCGATCGCCTACGACATGCCGACGCTCTACGGCTACGACAGCGACGACCCCGAAGCCGACGGCGAGTTCGGCACGTGCGGCGTCGGTGTCAGCAGCCTGGCCGACATGGAGGTCCTCCTTGCCGGCCTGCCGCTCGACCGTGTCAGCACGTCGATGACGATCAATTCGCCTGCCGCCCCGATCTGGGCGATGTACATCGTCGCCGCGGAGAAGGCCGGCTATCCGCGCGCCGCCCTCGAGGGAACGACGCAGAACGACATTCTCAAGGAATTCGTCGCCCAGAAGGAGTTCCTGTTCCCGCCCGAGCCGTCGATGCGTCTGGTGACGGACACGATCGAGTTCGGCACCCGCGAGATGCCCCGCTGGAACACGATCTCGATCAGCGGTTACCACATCCGCGAGGCCGGCTCGACCGCGATCCAGGAGCTGGCGTTCACGATCGCCGACGGGATGGCCTACGTCGAGGCGGCGATCGAGCGCGGTCTCCGCGTCGACGACTTCGCGCCGCGTCTCAGCTTCTTCTTCAACTCCCATTCGGACTTCTTCGAGGAGATCGCGAAGTTCCGCGCGTCCCGGCGGATCTGGTACAAGCTCATGACCGAGCGCTATCGGGCCGAGAACGAGCGCTCCACCTGGATGCGCTTCCACACCCAGACGGCCGGCGTCTCGCTGACGCCCCAGCAACCGCTGAACAACCTGACCCGGGTCGCGACCCAGGCCCTGGCGGCGATCCTCGGCGGGACCCAGTCGCTCCACACCGACGCCTACGACGAGGCGCTCGCGGTCCCGACCGCCGAGGCGGCGCTCCTGGCCCTTCGCCAGCAGCAGGTCATCGCCGAAGAGACCGGCGTCGCGAACACGATCGATCCGCTCGGCGGCAGCTGGTTCGTCGAGGCGCTGACGAACGAGACCGAGCGCGAGGTCTGGCGGTACCTCGACGAGATCGACCGGCGGGGCGGAATGGTCGCGGCGATCGGCGAAGGCTATCCCCAGCACGAGGTCGCGGACGCGGCCTATCGCTACCAGCGGGAGTTCGACGCGGGCGAGCGACGGATCGTCGGCGTGAATGCCTACGTCGACGAGAACGAGGAGACGCCGATCCCGGTCCTGAGCGTCCCACCGGGCTCGTTCGAGGCGCAGATGGCCCGTCTCGAGCGGACGCGTCGCGAGCGCGACCCCGAAGCGGTCGCAACCGCCCTCGCAGGCCTCCGTGACGCAGCGGCCCGGCCGGGGTCAAGCGAGACGAACCTGATGCCGCATTTCATCCGTTGCGCCGCCGCCTACGCGACGCTGGGTGAGCAGTGCGGGGTCCTGCGCGAGGTCTTCGGGGAGTACCGCGAACCCGTCCTCGTGTGAGGGCTTCGTCTGCCGCGCTTCGCTCCCGTCGCCGGACGGCTTGACAGAGGAGAAACCGATGTACACCGACGCCCTCTCGTTCCTCGAGGACGAGCGTGACGCCTGGCGGCCCTACGAGGCGCTATCCCAGCTCAGCGACGAACAGCTCGAACGACCCGTCGAGGCCGCCCACGGCTGGTCCGGCCGCGACCTGATGGGCCACCTCGTCACCTGGCAGCTCCTGTCGCTCGATGTCGCCCGCGAGCTGGCGCTCGGCCAGCGCTCGCCCTCCCACGAGCGGGCCGATGCCGATTGGGAGGCCCGCGGCGGTGACGTCGTCAACGCCGAGGCGGAGGCCGACTGGCGGGCCCGCCCGATCGACGAGGTCCGCCAGGAGTTCGCGCGCGTCGCCGGCGAGCTGCGCGGCTTCCTGACCGTCGTCCCGGAGTCGCGATGGCTCAAGAACGCGGACGAGCAGCGGTTCTTCTACGAGGAGACGACCGAGCACTACGAAGACCATCTGGCTGATCTCGCGGCGATCCTCGACGCCGCCGTCGGCTCGTGACGGACGACGGCAGTCGAACCGGTGATGACGGGGGCGGTGACGTCTCGGACCTGACCCTGGCGGAGGTCCTCGCCGAGGCCGCCGATGGCCTGGCGGGCGTGATCGTCGATGCGTCCGAGTCGATCACGACCTGGGCTGCGGGTCCGGCGGTGTTCGCGACCCTGACCGGCGATCGAGCGGAGTTCCGTCTCGACCCGCTCGTCGCCGCGGCTGCGCTGCGAACGCCCGGAACGGAGCCGTCGGCGCGGGGCGGGGACTGGATCGCCTTCGCCCCCGCGATCATCGACGACCACGCGCTCGATCGGGCGGAGGCCTGGTTCCTCAGCGCCCACCGGCGCGCAGCGGCCTCGCGGCGCGCCTAGGAATCGAAGCGGCCCCGCCCATCGACGGCGCCGTCGAGTGTGGACCGGTCCCCGCGGATCGGCCCCCGCCGTCTCGGATCAGGCGTCCGCGGAGGCCGTCTCGGTCGGCGCTTCGGCGTCGGCCGCCTGCGGCGCGTACTGGTCGAGCCCGAAGTGGGCCTCGAGCGCCTCCATCGGCCGCGCGCCGGCGACGCCCAGCGGCTGCTGGCCGGGCCGGAAGAAGGCGATCGTCGGAATGCTCATGATGTTGAACGCCTGCGAGATCCGCGGGTTCGCATCAACGTCGACCTTGACGACGTCCACGGCGCCGTCGTACTTCGCGGCGATCTTCTCCATCTCCGGTGCGACGATCTTGCAGGGGCCGCACCAGGTGGCCCAGAAGTCGACGACGACCGGCTTCTCATTCTTGAGGACGAGCTGCTCGAAGGTGTCGTCCGTCGCGTGCTGGATGGCCATGGAGGCTGGTTCCTTTCTGACCGCGGATCCGCGCGGCTGCGGTGCTGATGATCGGAGCCGTCAGGCGCCCTGTCCGGCGAGGCTCTGGATGAGTCGATAAGCCTCGAGGACGCGGACGTCGGCGAGGCGATAGAACACCGTCGATCCCTCGCGCCGGCTCTGGACGAGGCCCGCGCTGCGGAGGACGGCGAGGTGCTGGCTCATGTTGGGAACCTGGCAACCGACCTTCGTCGACAGGTCGCTCACGGAGAGCTCCCCGGCGGACAGTGACTCGAGCACGCACAGGCGCTTGGGATCCGCGAGGGCGCGACCGACCGCAGCGTACCGCTGACGGTCGAAATCGCTCGAGGCCTTGACGGCCGGGGTGTCCAACATCTGCGGTCATGATGTCACTGCTTGCGCAAACACGCAAGTCCTGCGTTGGATCGCGATGCCACGGCCTCGCCTGAAGCCTGCTGCCATACTCCGGCGATGGTCAGCACGGACGAGGGCGGTCTGCCGGACCCCGTACGGGCCGTCGCCGGACCCCTCCCCGCACCCGCGATGCCCGGCACCCTCGCGATCGTCGGGCGGGGTCTCGACCTCAATGTCGCGGCCTCGCGCCGCATCCGCAGAGCCTCTGTCTACGTCGGCCTGATGTGGCTGCTCTCCGCCGGGCCGATCGCCGCCGTCGCGGTCGCCTATTCGGCGCGACAGGGCGGATTCGAATGGCTGCAGGGTCTCGCGACCGGCTCGGTCGAGCTCGTCCCGGTCGGCGCCGAGTTCGAAGGGCTCTTCCTCGTGGTCCTGACCGCAGGATTCAGCTGCCTGGTCGCGCTCTCGATCGACGCGCAGCTGCTGGCAACGATCCTCGTCGGCGCGGAGGCGACCGGGCGTCGGTTCGATCTGCACGAGGCCCTTCGACTGGCCAGGCTGCGGTTCTGGCGCCTCGTTCGGGCTTCGGTCCTCGTCGGGCTCATCCTGCTCGCCCCGCGGATCGCGATCAGCTTCTTCGCGTTCCGGGGGCCCGCCGTCGGCTCCGATGCGCAGACGCTCGTCCAGACCGCGATCAACATCGTCCTGTCGCTTCCGTTCGTGTACATCGCAACCGGGATCGTGCTCGGCGACGTCGGCGCGAGGGAATCGGTCCGCCGCTCGTGGATGCTCGCCCGCGCTCGCTGGCGACTCGCCTTCCTGATCGCGATCGTGAACGCGGCCGTTGGCTACGTTGCCAGTTTCGCGCTCGGGGCCGGCGCCGACATCCTCGTCCGCTTGGGAGCGGTGTTCGGTCTCGGGACGACGATGGGCCCTCTCCAGGTCGCCGTGCTCGCGGCGATCGTCGCCCTCGCCATCGTCTCGATCGGTTCCCTCGTCATGACGATCGCCGCGCTGACCGTCGGCCCGCAGGTCGTCGCCTTCCTCGGCCTGACGGGCTACTCGGCCGGTCTGGACGCAGGCACTTCGGCGGACCCTGCCCGCGTCTTGCGTCGGGCCCCGCTCGTCGCCCGGCCGATGAAGATCGCGCTCGCGATCAGCTTCGTCGCCGCGGTGCTTGCCGTCCGGAGCGCGATCTGACGCGAGTCGGTCTGGTCAGACCCCGAGCTCGTCGAGGCGGTCGTCGTCGATCCCGAGATGGTGGGCCAGCTCGTGGATCACCGTTTGGCGGACCTCCTCCGACAGCTCGCGTGGATCCGGGAAGTCCTCCTCGAGCGCCAGCCGAAAGAGCGTGATCCGGTTCGGCAGGGCAGCCCAGTCGGCCCCGTACTCGGTTCGAGGCACGCCTTCGTAGAGGCCGTACAGATCGTCGTCGTCACCCAGCTCGCTCTCGCGGCGTTGCTCGGCCGTCGGCTCGTCCTCGATGACGATCGCGACCTCCGCCAGGGCCGCCCGGAAGGGGCTGGGAATCGCGGCGAGCGCCCGATCGACCAGCTGGTCGAAGCCGCGGTGGGATGGCGGTGGTGGGATTCGGCGGGGGCCGAGACTCCGGGCAGCGGATCGGGAGCCGCGGCGTCGCTTCGGCATGGCGGCCTATCGTAGCGAGGTGATGAGCGCCGAGGACCAGAGCAAGCCCGAGGGCGGCGACGACGGGTTCGAGCCAGGCGGATACGTCGTGCTCGTCGAGCCGGGCGACCGGATCCACTTTCTCGATTGGGGAGGGGAGGCCCGACCCGGCGTCGTTCTCGTCCACGGGCTCGCGGGGACTGCGTGGGCGTGGGCATCGGTCGCGCGCCGGCTCCGGGCGGCGCGCCGGACGGTCGCCATGGATCTCCGCGGGCACGGCCTGTCCGACGCGCCCACGAGTCCGGGTGCGTACGATCTTCCCGTCCTCGCGTCGGACGTCATCGCCGTCTCGGAGGGCTCCGGAGCGACCGACGCCGAACGCGCGGATGGTCTCGTCCTGGCGGGTCACGGTTTCGGGGCGATCGTCGCAGCCGTCGCCGCTGCCGAGCTGGGCAATCGGTGCGGGCGCCTCGTGCTCGTGGACGGCGGCCTCGAGCACCTCCCGTCGACGACCGGGATGGACGTCGAGGAGTTCCTCCGTGGGCTCGATGAGCCGCCGGAGGTCCTGCGGTCGATGAACGCGTATCTCGCCGACCGGCGCGCCTGGGATCCGGCGAGCTGGGACACCGATCAGGAACGGGCCGCCCGGGCTGCCGTCGTGGAGACGCCGGCCGGCCGGCTCGTCGGGGCGACACGGCCGCACGCCCTCGAGGCCTGCGTCCGGTCGATGTTCGACTACGACCCGGCCCTCGTCCTGCCGGCCATCCGCGCGCCGATCGTTGCGGTGCGCCAATCAGGCGCTCCGGGGCCCGCTCTCACCCCGGACGTCGACCTCACGATCATCGACCTGCCGGCCCCCGGCCATAACCTGCTTCGCTATCGGCCGGCGGAGGTCACGGCGTCGATCCTCGGCCGTTAGGCTTCCCGCATCCGGTTCCGATTCGGAGCCAAGGAGGGACCCCAGGCGTGCGTGTCGTCTACAGCCCTGCCCACCTCGCCCATGACGTCGTCACGGAGACGGTGATGGGCACCTCGATTCCGGCCAACGAGGTCGCCGAGCGCGCCGAGCGGATCCGCACCACGCTCGAGGCCGACGGCGGCTTCGCGATCGAGGCGCCGGCGGAGCATGGCACCGACCCGATCCTCGCGGTCCACGATGCGGGACTCCTGCGCTTCGTCGAGGAGGCCTGGCGTGAGGCGAGGGCGCAGTCGATCGGCCGCCCGAGCGTGATCGCGGACACCTTCGCCTCGATCCGCATGTTCGAGGGAATGAGCCCGGAGTTCGTTGCCGGGATCGCGGAGACCCGGTTCGCCACCGGTCGGGCCGGCTGGTGGGGCATGGACACCGCGAACCCGCTCGTCGCCGGAACGTACGGTGCCGCTCGGGCGGCCGTGGACGTGGCCCTCACGACGGCCGATATCGTCCTCGGCGGCGAGCGCGCGGCCTACGGACTGTGCCGGCCGCCCGGCCATCACGCCGCGCGCTCGATGGTCGGGGGCTACTGCTTCTTCAACAACGCCGCGATCGCGGCCGAGGCGATGACCCGGGCGACCGGCGAGCGCATCGCGATCCTCGATGTGGACTACCACCACGGCAACGGGACGCAGCAGATCTTCTGGCGTCGGGGCGACGTCCTGTACGTCTCGCTCCACGCGGACCCGGAGCGGCAATTCCCGTTCTTTCTCGGTCGGGCGAACGAGACCGGCGAGGGGGAGGGGAGCGGGGCGAACCTGAACATCCCGCTCCCCGCCGGCACCGACGACGATGCGTATCTGGCCGCGCTCGATCGAGGGCTGGCGGCCATCGCCGATACCGCCGGGGACGTCATCGTCGTGTCGCTCGGGTTCGACACTTACGGCCACGACCCGATCGGCGACTTCGCCCTGACGACCGCCGTCTACCACGAGTGCGGCCGCCGGACCGCGGCGCTCGGACGAAGGCTCGTGATCCTCCAGGAGGGCGGCTACCACCGGCCGTCGCTCGGGGCGAATGCCCGGGCCTGGCTGCGCGGCGCCGAGGGCCGGCCGTACGACCCGCTGCCGGCAGAGGGATTCGGCCCGGACGGATCGCAGCGATAGGGTCGGCCGCGGCGGCTCGAGGCCCGCGCGGCGTACCATCGGGCCCATGACCAGCACGAGCGACTTGCCGCCGCATGTCCGTCGCCTCGTCGACGAGATGGAGACCGAGATCGGCGAGACCGACCAGGCCGCCGACGACATCGTCGGAGCGGTTGGGCGTCCGGCCGAGCACGACGGCGGCAACGGGCGTGTCGAGGCGGCGGTCCGCCAGATCCTCGTCGAGATCGGTGAGGATCCCGATCGCCAGGGCCTGGCCGGGACACCGGAACGCGTCCACC
>DATAQF010000166.1:0-3903 GCA_036264795.1 Candidatus Limnocylindrales bacterium
CCCTCGTACTCCGTTCGGACGCGCCGCTCTCCGAGACGCTGACCCGACTCGAGAGAGCGATCGCCGCCAAGGGGTACTCGACACCCGACCGTCAGTCGCCCGGTTTCTTTCGCCTCGGTGGAAATGTTGGGCCGGACCAGGTCGTGGTGACCGCGCGGCCTTACGTGACCCCTGGCATCCCGGCAGGCTACGGGGCCATGACCCTGGAGTTCGAGGGAAGGGTCATCCCCGTCCCGGGCGGCTCGGAGGTGCGAGGGATCGTGACCGCCCCGGTTCGAGTCAGCACCGTCGTATTTCTGGTTGTGGCGCTCGCTGTGTCGTTGGTCCTTGGCCTCCGTTCCGATGGAGCCTCTTGGCCGTCGCTCCTGTTCCTCGTCATCGGTTCAGTGGCGATCTCATTTGCCTGGGCATGGGCGATCCGGCACAACCAGCGCATGGCGCTCCGTAACGCACGCGAGTTTGCGCGGATCGTGCAGGCCGTTCTCGAAGGTCGATAGGGCAATTGGTCGCCCGACGGATGGTTGGCGCTTCCGCGATTTCACCGGGAACGACTCACGCCATATTCGAGGGCGCCTGGGAGGAGCTTGCCGGTGCCCGGTCGACCACGACGGCGGCAAGGTCGGCCGCCGCCTGGATCAATGGCCGCGAATCCGTGGCGATCGGCGATTGGTGGGCGAGGGCGAGGACGCCGAGGATCGTGTCGGCCCCGTTCCGGGTGATCGTGAGAGGCAGGTGGCTGCGCAGGGCCGGGCCGCCCGGCACGGTCGGCAGGACGTCGAAGGCGACGACGGGCTCTCGCATGGTCCGCGCGATCGGGTGGGCCGGGTTGCGCATCGCCTCCGCGAGACCCTCACGTGCCGGCTCCGGGAGCCCGATCGAGGCGGCGATCCGCAGGCGATCGGGAGGATCGAGCACGACGACGACCGCCGACTCGACGTCGAGGCTCTCGGCGATCGCGCCGAGGAGGCGCTCGAGGGCAGGACGCAGGGCCTCGTCACCGGCCAGCGCCCGAGCGCCCCGAACGAGGATCTCCCGCGCCGGGTCCGGCGACTCGCGATTCGTCATGCGGATCTCCTCGGTTCCGGTGTCCCTCGCCAGATGAGACGGGGTCGAGGCGACGAGGTCATCGGTGCTCGGCGTCGCGGCGGTCGGAAGCCGCTGCGAGAAGGGTATCGGTGGCGGGGTCGGCCAGGCCATCGTAGAACCGCTGGAGGATGTCGGCGAACAGCGGCTCCTCGGGCGCGGCCCGGTGGAACAGGGTCATCGAGGATCGCAGCTTGACGGCATCGATTCCACCGAGGATCGCCTCGGGACTCTGCCCGGCGTGTCCGCGGACGAGCTCGGTGCATTCGCGGAGGCGGGCGCCGAGCAGCGGGTGGGCGAGATACGCGCGGGCCTCGTCGAGGCTCGCGATCGCGTATTCCTGCGACATCGCACTTCGCCCGAGACCGGCGATCTGGGGAAAGATGAACCAGATCCAGTGGCCGGTCTTCCGTCCGCGCCGCAACTCCTCGAGGACGCCGGGATAGCTGCCCTCCTGAGCGTCGACAAAACGCTGGAGGTCGCCTCGCATCATCTTCGGCCGCGTCTCGCGCCTCAGCGGCCCGCGGCCGCCTGCACGAACGCCGCGAACAGCCGCTCGAACTCGGCAGGTGTGGACTCCATCCGCTCGGGGTGGCACTGAACGCCGACGACGAAGCGCCCGCCCGCTGTTTCGAGCCCCTCGACGAGCGGACCCGCCGAGCTGTCGGCCCACGCCGCCGCCCGGAGTCCAGGCGCAAGATCCTGCGCCCGAACACCCTGGTGGTGATAGGCGTTGACCTCGAGCGTGTCGACCCCGCCGAGGGATGCGGCGAGCCGCGTGTCCGGCACGACGCGGAGGGGGTGCGTCGCGGGTGGACCCGTTCCCCAGCCGGCGCCCCGATGACCGTCGACGTGCTGGAGGATCGAGCCGCCCGAGAACACGTTGATCGCCTGCATGCCGCGGCAGATGCCGAGGACGGGCACGCCTCGCGCCTCCGCGGCAGCCCACGCACTCGCCTCGAGCTCGTCGCGGTCCGGCTCGATGTCGAGCGATCCGGCCATCGGCTGCCCGTAGCGAGCCGGATCGACGTCGGCGCCGCCGGTGAACAGAAGGCCCTCCATGGAACGGAAGGCTTCGTCGCGGTCCGCCGCCGATGTTCGGGCGTCGAGCCGCACAGGATCGGCCCCGTGTCGGGCGAGCGCGGCGACATACAGCTCGTTGCGCCGCGCCCCGAGGTCGGCCTCGGGCGGTCCATCGGCGACCGCGAGCGTCACGATGATCCGCGGCGCGTGCGGCGAGCGAGCCGGACCGGTCGCCTCGCCGGACGGGCTCAGGGCCTCGTTACCGGCGGCCAACGGGTCGGACACCGAGATGCTCTCTTGTCATCCACGAAAGGGTAGGGGATAGTTTTGCTTCCGCGTGCGCCGAGGAGGATCCTGATCCGGCGCCGCGATCACCGGTCAGGTGTCGAGCACCCGAGGCGGTCGAACGGAGGAAGTGTCATGAGGCGCAATGCCTTCGGGCTGGCGAGCGCGATCATCCTGGTCGCCGCCTGTAGCACCAACACGGGCGGCTCACCCGCCCCGTCGACCGCTGCCTCCGCGGCGGCATCGTCCACGGCGTCCGCCGCCGCGTCGGGCGGCGCAAGCGCACCGGCGAGCGGCGGCACGATCAAGATCGGCGGCGGCTTCGCCCTCACGGGCGACGAATCGGCGCTCGACCTGCCGGCCGCGAACGGCGCGAAGCTCGCCGTCAAGCAGATCAACGCGGCCGGGGGCGTGAACGGCTCCCAGATCGATTTCATCGTCCATGACAGCCAGTACAAGATGGACGTCACGGCCCAGACCGCGAAGCAGTTCGTCGAGCAGGACAAGGTCCCGCTGATGATCGGCTACACCGACACGGACTCCGTTCTCGCCGCCGGACCCACGTTCCAGACGGCCAAGATCCCGTTCATCACGGTTGGCGCGACGTCCCCGAAGATCCCGACCCAGGTCGGCGACATGATGTTCCTGGCCTGCTTCGGCGACAACGTCCAGGCCGCCGTCGGCGCGGAGTACTCGTTCAAGACGTTCGGCAACAACGCGTACTTCCTGTGGGACAAGGGCGTCGAGTACACGACCCTCCTCGGTCAGTACTTCAAGAGTCGCTTCACGGAGCTGGGCGGAACGATCGCGCTGGAGGATTCGTACGACGACAAGGCAACGGACTTCTCGGCCCAGATCACGAAGCTCAAGGCCCTGAACCCGCAGCCGAAGTTCTATTACGTCGCGGCGATGCCGTACAACATCGGTCCGCTCGTCAAGCAGTTCCGCGATGCAGGGCTCACCGGCCCGATCGTCGGTGGCGACGGTTACGACACGCCGGACCTCATCAAGGTCGCCGGCGCCGCGGCCGAGAACGTCTACTTCACGACCCATGCCCTCATGGATGCCACGGGCGGCACGGACGGGATCAAGAAGTTCATCGCCGACTACAAGGCGGAGTACGGGAACGACCCCGAGAACGCGTTCGCGGCGCTCGGCTATGACACGGTCTACCTGCTGGCCGACGCGGTGAAGCGGGCCGGCGGCACCGATTCGGCCGCGGTGAAGTCCGCGATCGAGGCGACGAAGGACTTCAAGGGGATCACCGGGTCGATCACCTTCTCGGCGAATTCGCACGTCCCGCAGAAGGGGGTCACCGTGATCTCGGTCAAGGGCGGCAAGTTCACCCTCGGTGCCGAGGTCGTCCCGGAGAAGGTGCCGGCCCCGTAGCTCGTCGAGGCGACTGCGAATGACACCCGATCAGATCGTCAAGCAGGCGAACGAGCTGGGCCTCCAGCTCGTTCGCTTCCTGTACTGCGACAACGGCGGCGTGATCCGCGGGAAGAGCACGCA
>DATAQF010000187.1:0-10495 GCA_036264795.1 Candidatus Limnocylindrales bacterium
GACGAACCTGTTCGGCGCCTTCTACACGCTCAAGGCCGTCACACGCCCCATGCTGCGCGCGAAGTCCGGCCGGATCATCCAGATCACCAGCGTGAGCGGACAGGCCGGCCAGATGGGCCAGGCGAACTATTCGTCCGCGAAGGCCGGCCTGATCGGGCTGACGAAGGCCACCGCCCGCGAGCTCGCGTCGCGTTCGATCACCTGCAACGCGGTGGCGCCCGGCTTCGTGCTGACCGAGCTGACCCAGGACCTGCCCGAGGCGCTCCAGGCCGAGATCACGAGCCGCACGCCGCTCGGCCGCTTCGGAACGACCGATGAGATCGCCAACGCGGTCGCGTTCCTCGCCTCCGACGAGGCCGCCTTCATCACCGGACAGGTGCTCGCGGTCGACGGCGGCCTCGTGATGATGTAGGCCCTTGGGCCTTCACGATCCGGCGGCCGCCGACCGGCCGCCGACCGGCCGCCGAGCCGCCGCTGAGCGGCGGTGGCAAACGGGCCGCGTGGTAGACTCCGCACCGCCGTGAGCATCGAATCCCGAGGGGGGCGACCGATCCGCTCGCCAGGTGTTGCTGCCTTCCTCTCGTTCCTCTGGCCCGGCCTCGGTCAGTGGTACGCCGGCGGACGCCGAAACGCCGTCCTGTTCGCCTTCCCGGTCCTCGTCGTCGTCGCGGTCGTCGTCACGTGGCTCCTCCAGGGTCCGGAGTCGGTCGTGATCCAGCTCTTCTCGCCCGGCACCGCACTGACGATCGTGGTGCTCGTCGGCCTCCTCGCGATCTGGCGGATCGTCTCGATGTTCGACGCCGCGGCCGGTCTCTCGGGCCGGCCGCTGTGGCGCCGTCGCGGCCTCTCGGCGGGGCTTGCCGTCATGGTCGCCCTCGTCCTCATCAGCCATCTGGCGGTCGCCAACATCGCCTGGTCGTTCTACCAGGCCGGCTCGAAGATCTTTCCCAGCGCGCCGGACGCCCAGGTGACTCCGGCCCCGAACAGCTCGGGCGACGTCGCCGTCCTGCCGAACGCGACTCCCGTCTCCACGCCGGCGACGCTCCAGTCCCGGATCAACATCCTGTTTCTCGGCATCGATTCGAGCACGATCCGGAACCACGCCCTCACGGACACCCTGCTGGTCGTCAGCGTCGACCCGGCGACGGGAACCGCGGCGATGATCAGCTTTCCGCGCGACATCGCCGACTTCCCGCTGTACTCCGGGGGGACGTACCACGGCAAGATCAACGCCCTCCTGACCGACGCCGATCGCAACCGGGCCCGCTTCCCGGACGGAGGCTTGACGACCCTCACGAAGGAGCTCGGCTATCTGCTGGGCGTCCCGATCCACTACTACGCGGCGATCAACCTGGACGGATTCGAGACGATGATCGACGCCGTCGGCAGCGTGACGATCGTCAACGAGAGCGCGATCGACGACCCCAATTACGGCGGTTGGAAGCAGCCAGGCAGGATTGGCTTCCACCTCACCGCTGGCAAGCACACCCTTGACGGCGAGACCGCCCTCGCCTACGTCCGCTCACGCAAGGGCGCGGGGAACAACGACTTCGAACGGGCGCGGCGCCAGCAGCAGCTCCTCATCGCGCTCGAGCACAAGCTCTCCGATCCCGCCATGCTGCCGAAGCTGCCGCAGCTCCTCGACGATGCCACCCGGACGATCACCACGAGCTTCCCGCCGGATCGTCTCCAGGAGATGCTGGCCATGGGTCGCTCCATCGACGACACGAAGATCACTCGCAAGGTGCTCGGGCCGCCCTACGCGCTCCGCGACGTGAATGCGGCCGATTATCGTCTCGTGATCGTCCCGAACAAGATCGCCGAGCTCTCGATCACGCTGTTCGGCAAGGACAGCCGCTATTCGACGACCACCGGGGCGACGACACCCTGAGCTCCCTCAACCGCGTCGCCATCGGGATGTGGGGTCAGCGACCCTCGTGCCCGATGACGGCCGGGATCGTCCGGGCCATGATCTTCAGGTCGAGCCAGAGCGACCAGCGGTCGATGTACTCCAGGTCCATCCGGACCCAGCGATCGAACTCCGGCTCGCGCCGCGCCGCCACCTGCCAGAGGCCCGTGATGCCGGGCTTCATCGACAGCCGACGCCGGTGCCAGATGTCGTAGCCGTCGACCTCCCGAGGCAGCGGTGGTCGTGGCCCGACGAGGCTCATCTCGCCGCGGAGCACGTTCCAGAGCTGCGGCAGCTCATCGAGGCTCAGCGCTCGCAGGAAGCGACCGGTTCGAGTCACGCGCGGATCGTGGGTGACCTTGAAGGCGTGGCCCTGGATCTCGTTGAGCGCTTCGAGCTCGGACAGGCGCTCTTCGGCGTCGACGGCCATCGTCCGGAACTTCACGACCTTGAACGGACGGCCATGCTCGCCGATCCGCGTTTGGCGGAAGAGGACCGGCGCACCGTCCCGGACGCGGACCCCGACGGCCAATAGCCCGACGAGAGGGCTGAGGATGACGAGGGCCAGGGCGGCGACGATCACGTCGAGAGCCCGTTTCATCACGAGCGCGACGGCCCGGTCGGGTCCGTAGACGAGCGAGAGAACCCGGACCCCATCGAAGTCCTCAATTCGCGCGCCCGGCATCGTCAGGCCGGTTTCTTCAGTCGGGATCCGGACGACCCGGCCCTCGTCCTCGCAGAGCCGGGTGATCGGCTCGACGAGGGCGAGCTGCGACATCGGCAGGCAGATCGCGACCTCGTCGACGATCCGGGAATGGAGGACCTCCTCGATGTCCCGGATGTCGCCGAGGATCGGCTGCCGGGTGGGACGCGCCCCCCAGGCCCCGAAGCCGTCGACGGCGTCCGCCTCGATCGGGAGGTCACCCTCGGCCGGTGGCGCAGCCAGGTGCCCGATGACATGGAGGCCCATCTCGCGATGCGCTTCGATCCGATTCGCGAACGCCTGCGCCTCCGCGCCGGTACCGACCACGAGGATGTAGCGCGAATTCAGGCCTCGGGCGCGAGCCGTCGCGAATGCCCAGCGCAGGATGAAGCGCGATCCAACGGTGAGGATCACCTGCGCCGGGAACAGCAGCAGGAGGAACTGGCGGCTGACGTTCGGGAGCTTGAGCCAGAACAGGACGACGAACGTCGCCACCGCCAGGATCAAGGCGGCACGGGCGACGTCCATGACCTCGGTCCGAGCGGACCATCGAGCGCGGAGCCGGTAGAGCCCGAGCAGCCAGAGCACGGTGATCCAGCCGATGCCGTAGATGACCGCGAGGAGACGCCCATCGATCCCGACCGCGGTCCAGCTGGCCTGCCATTGCCCCGCGCCGAACCGGAAGATGGAGAGGAGGACGAAGAGGACGATGGCGCTCGAGGCGTCGGCGCTCATCAGGCCGAGACGGAGGGCGGTGATGTGTCGGCGAACCATGAACCACCGGATGGGGCCGGTCGCGCCGGCCGTCGAGAAGATGATACCCAGTTGACGTCCCGCTCCGTCTCGCCGTTTCGGGCTGTTCGGCCCGGATCGGATCGGGACCTTGGTACTGGGGTCCGGTGGGGTCTGGTGTGCTAGGTTCGGGTCATGAGCAGGATGTCCGCCGCGTGGGGCCGGCTCGGCCGCGTTCAGCGTGTCGTCGCCGTCGTCGTCCCGATCGCGCTCGTCGCCGCGCTCGGGGTCGGCACGGCGCTCGTCGTCGGATCCGCGCCGCCACCCGTCGCCTTCGTGCCGGCACCGGTCGCGACGCCCGCACCGACCGCCTCACCGCTGCCCCCCGACCCGACCCTGGCCCCCGAGGCCTCCGTCCTCCCGACCGCGAGCCCGGAGCCGCCGGGGGCGGATCCGGTGCTCGGCACCGATGGGCGATTGACGGTGCTGCTGCTCGGCTCGGACTATCGCCCGGCCCATCCGGGCAACCGCACGGACGCGATCATGGTCGTCTCGATCGATCCCACGACCGGCAAGGCCGCCGGCGTCTCGATCCCGCGCGACACGGACGGCTTTCCCCTGGGCAATGGCAGCACGTACGGCGCAAAGGTGAACGCCCTCTACGAGCACCTCCAGTCCACGACCGGAAACGGCGGACTGGCGATGCGAACCATCGTCGGCAAGGCGCTCGGGATCGAGATCGACGCCTACGTCTTCATCGGATTCGCAGGCGTCAAGGACATGGTCGCGGCGGTCGGCGGTGTGACCGTGAAGCTCGATCAGCCCTACTACGACTCCGAGTACTGGGTCAGCGCGGGGCACCAGGGCTGGGGGCTGCCGGCCGGGACGAGCCATCTCGGTCCCAGCGACGCGCTGATCTTCGCCCGCAGCCGGAAGGGCGACAACGACTTCGGGCGGGCGCGGCGCCAGCAGATCCTCGTCCTCGCGGCTCTCGACAAGGCGCGAACGCTCGGCCCCGGCAGGCTGCCGCGGCTCATCCAGATCGCGGCCCGGACGGTTCGCACGGACCTGCCCCTCGCCCGAGCGGCCGACCTGTTCGACATCATCACGAAGACGGACATCTCGAAGGTCAACCGGACGGTCTTCGGGCCGACGACCTATGCGAGCTCGACCGGGGGCACGTCCTTCGCGCTCAAGCTTGCCGCATGCCGAGCGTGGATCCAGGCCAACTTCCCGCCCGTCCGGCCGATGGGCCACTGGCCGGTCGCCAGCGTGCCTCCGGCAAGCCCGCCAGCGTCGACCACACCCTGACCGTCGAAGGCGCGGCGAGACCCTAGGTCCGCCAGGCCGCCGTGGCCCGGAGATCGCGTGCCAGCCCGCCGATCGGTGCTGCGAGGAGACGCCACAGGACGAGGATCCCGAGGAGGATCGCCGCCCCGTTCACCCCCAGGGCATGCGTTCGGGCGATGAACAGCGTCGCGAGGGCCCCCGTGACGATATCGGCGGTCTCGCGCCGTCGGCGGGCGACCAGCGCGCCGAGCCGTTCCACGAGCAGCCCGAGCAGCGCAAACAGGCCGAGTCCCAGCCAGCCGAAGTTCGCCCAGGCCTCGCCGAGCAGCCCCGGCGCCGCGTAGCCCGGCGTCAGCTGGTCCGGGAAGAGCCGAGGGTAGATCCAGTAGCCGAGGTTCGGCACGTCATTCCGACCAACGAGTGGAGCGAATCGGCGGACCCATGTGAGGCCGTCGAAGAACGGCTGCTCGGCCGGGATGGCGGTCTGGAGCGCGTCGAGCGTGCGAGGTTGGATCAGCAGGACGCGGTTGACCGTCCGCTCGACCGCGAAATCCAGCTCGCGGCCGGCCGCCTGGTCGTAGGCTCGGAGGATTCCGACCGAGACGAACAGGAGCGCCGCGACCACGCCGATGGCCGCCAGGCCTCGGAGAGGCAGGGGCCGCCGCGCGATCGCCAGGGCGACCACGACCGCCGCAAGTAGCTCGGCCGCGAGGTAGCGGCTGGCCAGCGCGATCTCGGCGCCCACCGCCACCAGGAACGCCGACATCGCGATCAGCCGGTCCCGGCGTGCCTCGCTCCGAATCGCGACGATCACGGCGACCAGGACCGCCGCGGGCAGGGTCACGCGCAGGACCTGGAGATCGAGCCCGCCGACCTCGCTCCGGGCTCCCGTGATGTCGTTCGCGAGGAACGGGATGCCGACCGTGACGAGGGTCGGGATGAGCGCCGCGACGCCGGCCGCGGCCAGCGCGACGACGACGAGCGGCCGGATCGGGGCCCCTGCCGTGTCGGTCGGCGCTGGCGCTGACGGGTCGCGCGCGGCGCGCGCCGCCGCGAGCCGGTTGCTCGCCGCGACCCCTGCCGCAAAGAGGAGGACGGCACATCCGACGTCCAGGGCCGGCTCGAGCCTCCCGTCGACCGCGGCGAGGACCGCCGAGCCGATGCCGAAGAACACGAGCTCGAGGGCGAGCCACGCCACCGCCGGGTGCCACGGGCCGAGCCCCGTGCGGCGGGCGGCCGGAAGAACCAGCCCGAAAGCGGCGAGCGTCGCGCCCACGACGAACGCCGCGGCCAGAGGGCCGGTCACGGATCGACGGCGAAGTCCGGGAGCGCGTCGCCGAGCTCGTCTCGGACCGCCCGCGCCGCGCCGCCCATCCCCGAGGCCGGCAATCGCGCCGAGAGCCAGGCGAAGGAGGCGATCCCGGCCAGGCTCAGGGGCAGCGTCGAGACCAGGCGATATCCGAGGGTGACCTCGACCGCCTGCACGGTCGGGAGACCCGCCGCGCCCAGAAGCGCCACGAGGGCGAGGTCGGTGCTTCCGAGGCCGAACGGCAGGAGCGACAGCACGCCGACCGTCGTCGCCAGCCCGAGCGCGCCCCAGCCCGCAAGCGGATCGATCGCGACGCCGAGGGCCTGCCCCACGAGCACGAGCTGGAGGTCGTACGCAAGGAAGATCCCGCCGCTCAGCGCGACGAAGGTGACGAGGTGGCGGGGATCGCCCACCAGGCCGGCGACGGTGTCGTCGACCCGTGAGAGCCAGCGGCCCAGACGGCCCCAGCGATCGGTGCCGACGACCCGTCCGAGCGGGATCCGACGGATGACGCCGAGCGGTCTCAGACCGAGCCGATAGAGGATCGCCGGTGCGGCGACGAGGGTGATCGCGATGACGATCGCGACGGCCATCGGGAGGAGGCCGAGCCAGGTGAGCCAGACCAGCAGAGCGCTCGACGCGAGGTACCCGATCGCTCCGATCCGCTCCACGAAGACGACCGCTCCGCTCGTCGCGTAGTCGACGCCGTGATGGGCCCGGAGGAGGTACATCCGGACGATCTCCCCGGCCGACCCGGGTGTGAGGTTGTTGATCGTGTTGGCGAAGGTCGTCATCGGCACGAGGGCCATGACACCCACGGGTCGGCCGGCGGCAGCGAGGAGATCAGCCGACCGGATGGCCCAGAGCAGCGCGATGACGATCGACACCAGCGCCCCGGCAGCGAGGGGTCGAGGGTCCAGTCCCGACAATGCTGCGCCGGCCTCCCACAGGCGAGAGCGCCAGACCAGGAGCGCCAGCAGGCCGATCGAGATGGGCAACCAGACGATCGGGCGACGAAGCCAGGTTGCGAGGCGCATCGCCGCCGATGGTACGCCGCGCCCGCTCGGCGAACGTGAAGGCCGGCTCGCCTCTCCCCTCGAACGCCGGGAGCGGCGAGCCGGCCGTGGCGGCTCGTAGGGTCAGCGAGCTACTGGAAGGTGCCCGCCCGGACGCTGCTCGAGATGAGCTTCATCCAGCTCACCATCGTCGGGTCGCGCCGCTCGTCGAGGGTGTAGGCCGTGTTCTGGAACGTGTGGAACGCGATTCCCGTTGCGTGCGCGTAGACGAACGCCTCGCGGACCTGGCGGTTCAGGAGGGCCTGGCTCGGACGCTGCTTCTTGTGGCAGCTCGGGTGGAGGTTCTTCTGCGTCTGGACCATGACCCAGATCGGCACGTTCGGGGTTCGGCCGTGGACGACCGGATAGACGTTCCGGCTGAACCACTTCGGGCCGTACGGGACGTAGGTCGTGCCCGTGGTCGCGCAGCCGCTGCGAAGCGTCTCGACCGGATACCAGTCGACCATCGCGATGTCAGCCATGCCGGGCGTGTATGGGTTGCTCGTCCCACCGAAATGGGGAATGTCGCCGAAGAGGGCCACGACCGGATGAACCGAGTCGGCGGCCTTGAACGCGTAGTACAGCGATCGGATCTCGCGGGCGTTGATGCCGACCCACGAGGGCTCCTTCACGGTCAGGTATCCGTACAGGGCCGGGTGGTTCCGGACCGCTCGGACGAGCGGACCGACGCGCGACGGGTAGACCGTGCCGCCGCTGACCGTGGACTGGAAGTAGAGGATCGCCTTCACGCCACAGTGCTGCGCCGCGTCGAGATAGCGGAGGGCATTCGTCGGGCCGAGGACGTTCCGCATGACGATGTTGAAGGACCCGTTGCAGATGCCCCGCGTGTTCGCGAGCAGGTCCTCCGGCGAGACGTTCTGGAGAATCATCGGCGCGTCGGTCGGATAGACGACCGTGGCGGCTGCCGTCGTCGCGCCGATCGAGCTGCCGGCGAGGCTCGCGACGAGCCCGGCGGCGGCGAGCGTCCGAAGCAGCTGGTTCAGTCGAATTCGGTTCATTCGGGCTCCGGTGTCACTTGGACGAGATGGGCTGGATGAGTGCAGCCCGAGTATCCGTGGGCGTGCTTCCGATCGGCCATCGGCCGAATGCGTGAGATCGCCCGTACGGAGGTCCGGTGCGGCGGGGCATCAGTGGCAGTCGTTGGCCGGCGGATTCCGCTAGCCGGCGGGGCAGCCCGAGCCGGCCGCCTGAATTCGCGCCTCCAGCGCCGCTGCGCTACCGGGGCCCGGCACGAGGCATGCGATTCCGGCGAGTCGTGCCGTCAGGGCGTCTCGCGTCGGACCGACGATCACCGTGCCGCCGCTTGCCAGGCGCGTGATCGCCGCCGTCGGATCGCCGTTCGTGGGGGCCGTGGCCAGGTCGATCCAGGCGAGGGCCGCGGCAGGCGACAGGTGGAGCGGGATGTCTCCGCCCCGTGCCATCAGCTCGGTGGGGTCGACCCTGTAGCTCGTCGCCGAGTCCCCGTCGACGGCAAATGACTGGTCTCGAACGAGGCCGGGGACCATCCCCCCATCGAGGTCCGGCACGAGCTCCGCGGGGGTCAGGGGATGGGGTCCCGCGAGGACGAGGTGGTCCGTCCCTCGATGAGCGAGGCTCGCCAGCCAGTCGGACCGGGCATAGCCGAACAGCTGGCGGTCGCGGAGCCCCATCCAGATGAAGTCGGACGGAGCCGCGAGCGGATCGACCCGGACGGCGGCGAGCACCGGAACCGACCCGTGGCCGTACAGGTCGAGGGCGACGATCTCGCTGTATCGGAACGTCATGACCGTCCGCCCGCCGAGTGGTGAGGCGGTTCGCAGCCACGCTGCCACTTGGCCGGGAAGGGCCGGCTCCGATGGATTCCCGATCCGCAGCTGGCCGGCCACCACGACGGCGAGGGCGATGACGCCAGCCAAGATCAGCGCCGCCGGGGCGCTCGTCGACCGCCGTCGGCTCCGTCGCCTGATCCAGGCCAGCACGGTGGATGTGGCCGCGCCGATCGCGATCGCGGACAGGACGGCGAGCCCGGCGTAGTTCCGGGCGTTCAGCCCGTTCGCCGTTGCGTAGGCGGCCGGCGGCAGCAGGCAGGCGGCCGCGACGACCAGCAATCGCCGCCCGCGATCTCGCCGGGCAGCGGCGATCACGACGAGCCAGGCGGCCACGACGATCGAGAGAAGGCCCAGGCCGTAGGCATCGATCCGGAGATCCGAGCCGACATCGCGGCGGTCGATGACCGCGATCGCGTTCAACGGGAAGATGGCCCCCGATTGGATCCAGACGACGATCCACCACCAGCCGGCGACGATCGCCGCGGCGACGAGGAAGATCGTCCACAGGCGCGCCAGCCGCGCGGCCGGCATCGAGCCGAGGAAGGCGAGGGGAGCCAAACCCAGGAGAAGCACCGTCTCCTTGACGAGGACGGTCAGCCCGAAGAGGAGGCCCGCCAATGCCCATCGCCTGGGGGTCGGGCGGAGGAGTGCGAGGAGCGTGGCGACAACCCCGGCGGCCTGCGGCAGGTCGATCCGGAGGGTGGGCAGGAGCGTCCAGACGAGCGGCATGGCACCGAGCGCGAGGGCGGTGGCTGCCGCCGCGACGGTCCCGCCCAGCAACCACCCGAATCGAACTGCCGCAACCCAGCCGGCGACCGTCAGGATGACGGCAACGATGCGGGCTCCTTCGATCGGGCCGGCTCCCGCGAGCCTGCTTCCCGCCGCCAGGGCGAGCCCGTATGCAGGCGACCGGAGGAGGAACACGTTGCCGGACGGGGTCAGCGGTCCGTGGCCGTCGAGCGTCGAGAGGCCGACGAAGACGTAGCGCGCATCGTCCGCGGCCACGCCGGCCCAGCCGAAGAGCGCGAGGCGAGCGATCGCGACGACGACGAGGGCCACCACGAAGCCGATCGCGACGAACGACGCCGCGGCCGAGCGATCCCCGGTGTCGGATCCGCCGACCGTCCAAGTCGTCACGGGCTGCGGGCCAGGAGCACGGCGTCTGGTGTCGTCTCGGCGACGTGCCAGCCGGCCGGCGCGGTCGCGGACGCAAATCCGAGGACCGACTGGATCGTGACGCCGTCGACAGCCTCGATCGCGAGGCTCTCACCCGGGCGAAGGTCGATCTCGGCGCGAACGACCTGCCAGTCGTCGACCGACGTCGCCGGGACCGTGAAGTCGCCCAGCGGGCGTCCGCCGGCCAGGCCCACCGCAACCAGGCGCATCCGGCGATCCGGGACCGGTTGACCGGCCTGCTGGCCGAGCACCTTGATCTCGAGGCCGATCGGTCCGGCGGGCGCCGCGATCGGCATCACGAGACGTGCGCCGGGGGACAGCGAGACCGCGTCCCAGCCGTTCCCGTCGACAATCGTCGCCGACCCGCTGGTTCCGGCCGGCGCCGTTGCCGCGACCGATGCGACCTGGTGAATCACGCCCCATCGGTCGCCGCGCCGGGCGAGCAGGATCCGGTCGGCGTGGTAGGTGTCCGCGATCGCGAGCAGGTCCACC
>DATAQF010000200.1:0-6523 GCA_036264795.1 Candidatus Limnocylindrales bacterium
CCTCTTCGAGTCGATCGAAGGCAAGCGCGGCGAGCCGCGCAACAAGCCGCCATTCCCCGTCGAAGTGGGCCTCTTCGGGAAGCCGACCGCCGTCAACAACGTCGAGACGCTCGTCAACGTCCTCTCGATCGTCGGCAAGGATGGCGGCGCCGCGGCGTACCGGACGATCGGCACGGAGGGCTCGGTCGGCCCGAAGCTGTTCTGCGTGTCCGGCAACGTCGCGAGGCCGGGGGTCTACGAGGTCGAGTTCGGGATCACCCTTGGCGCCCTGATCGACCTGGCCGGGGGCGTCGCCCGTGGCAAGGCGCTGAAGGCGGTGCTCCTCGGCGGTGCCGCGGGCGTCTTCGTCGGGCCCGAGGCGCTCGACACGCCGCTGACGTTCGAAGCGACCCGGGCGATCGGGGCGACGCTCGGCTCCGGCGTCGTCATGGTGTTCGACGAGACGGCCGACATGGTCGGAGCGCTCACGAGGATCGCGCGCTTCTTCCGCGACGAGTCATGCGGCCAATGCGTTCCGTGCCGTATCGGCACCG
Organism: Candidatus Limnocylindrales bacterium; assembly: GCA_036264795.1. Lineage (GTDB taxonomy): Bacteria > Chloroflexota > Limnocylindria > Limnocylindrales > CSP1-4 > CF-46. The sequence goes on from DATAQF010000200.1 coordinate 534, forward strand.
TCCGCCAGGAGGAGCTCCTGGCCCGGCTTTCGTCGGGCGCGGCCGCGGCCCATGGCCGGCGGGACGACGAGCTGGCGCTGCTGCGCGAGATCGGACAGGCGATGCGCGACGCCTCGATCTGCGGTCTCGGCCAGACGGCGAGCTCGGCCATCGAGAGCGCGCTCCGACAGCCGGAGCTGGTCGCCCTGTGAGCGACGGCCTGAGCTTCGAGCGCGATCCCGCCCCGGCCGACAACGTCCCGCGCGCCGGCGAGCCCCCGGCGGCCCAGCCGCTGACCGACATCCTGCTGCGTCCGGCGGCCCGGCCGAGCCGCCCGCCCGAACCGCCGCCCGGGCCCGTTCGGGCCGCCGTCGAGCTCACGATCGACGGGGCGTCGGTCACGGTGCCCGCCGGCTCGACGATCCTCGAGGCCTGCCGCGCCCAGGACATCGACACGCCGACCCTCTGCTATCTCGAGAACCTGACCCCGGTCAACGTCTGCCGCGTCTGCGTCGTCGAGGTCACGGGCTCGCGCGTGCTCGTGCCCGCCTGCTCGCGCAAGGTCGAAGCCGGGATGGACGTGAAGACCGATTCGGAGCGCGTCCGGCTCAGTCGCAAGATGGTCCTCGAATTTCTCGGGTCGTCGGTCGACCTCTCGACCGCGCCCGCCGCGGCCGAGTACATCGAGCGCTACGAGGCGGACCCCGCGCGGTACGGGGCGCCGGCCCCGGCCGGCGCCGCCGGCGAGCGGGACGCGCACGAGGCGGGCCACCACCACCCGCCGCCGCTCGACGCGGCCCAGACCGTCGACCAGCCGGTCAAGATCGACAACGACCTCTACGTCCGGGATTACTCGAAGTGCATCCTCTGCTACAAGTGCGTCGAGGCGTGCGGCGAGGATGCCCAGAACACGTTCGCGATCGCGGTCGCCGGGCGTGGCTTCGATGCCCGGATCTCGACGGAGAGCGCCGTGCCGCTGCCGGACAGCGCGTGCGTCTACTGCGGCAACTGCATCGGCGTCTGCCCGACGGGTGCCCTGATGTTCAAGTCGGAGTTCGACATGCGCGCCGCAGGCACCTGGGACGAGGAGGCCCAGTCGGTGACCGAGACGATCTGCCCGTACTGCGGCGTGGGTTGCGCGCTGGAGCTCCACGTCCAGGACAACTCGATCGTCAAGGTGACGTCGCCGATGGACTCGTCGGTCACGGACGGGCATCTCTGCATCAAGGGCCGGTTCGGGTTCCATTTCGTCCAGAGCCGGGGGCCGCGACCCGAGGCGTAGGTCAGTCGAACGCGAGCAGGTCCCGCAGGTCGATCCGCTCGTCGTGGGCGTAGACGTTGAAGCCGTCGCCGCGGAGGAACCCGACGAGGGTCACGCCGAGCCGGTCGGCGGCCTCGATCGCGAGATCGGACGGGGCGGAGACCGCGGCAAGGATCGGGATGCCCGCGACGGCCGCCTTCTGGACGATCTCGAAGCTGACCCGACCGCTCACCATCAGCACCCGATCGTGGAGGGGCATCGCCTTCGCGAGAAGCTGCGAGCCGACGAGCTTGTCCAGGGCGTTGTGTCGCCCGACGTCCTCGCGGATCTCGATCAGCTCGCCCGTCGCAGTGAACAGACCCGCCGCATGGAGCCCACCGGTCTCATCGAACGCGCGCTGGGCGGCGCGGAGCAGGTCCGGCAGGGCGAGGATGACCGTCCGGGAGACGACCGGGCCATCGGGAATCGGGTCGGAGCGGACCGCGACCTCATCGAGCGACGCCTTGCCGCAGATCCCGCACGAGGCCGTCGCGACGAAGTGGCGCTCCGCCACACGCGAAGCGTCGAAGGACCGGGCGAGATGAACCGTGATCTGATCGTCGGGCTGGTTCATCGCGGCCGGATCGCCGGAGGTCGTCCGGATGACCTCGGGCCCGTCGATCAGGCCCTCGGTGCGGAGGAAACCGACCGCCAGCTCGTCCTCGAACCCGGGCGTGCGCATCGTGATCGCGACCGCAACGGGCTCCTGGCCCGGTCCGGCGGCCCGGATCTCGAGTGGCTCCTCGCCGACGACGCGATCGGCGCGGAACTCGAGCGAGGAACCGCGGACGGCCACGATCCGGGTCGTCGTCACGTGCCGGGTCGGCGGGGCGCTGTCCTCCATCGAATCGAGTGTAGTGCGAGGATGGTCCAGCGATGGTCCAGCAGGTCCTCAGCCCCGAGCAGCGCCGGTTCCTGGCCGACGCCCGCTCCGCGACCCTGGCGACCACGGCGCCGGACGGCCGCCCGCGACTCGTCCCGATCTGCTTCATCGTCGGGACGGACGACCGGCTCGGGCGGACTCGCCTCTACAGCCCGCTCGACGAGAAGCCGAAGCGAAGCGCGGACCCGCACGATCTCGCCCGAGTCCAGGACCTCCTGGTGCTGCCCGAGGTCTCGCTCCTCGTCGATCGCTGGTCGGAGGACTGGTCACGCCTCGCGTGGCTTCGGCTCCACGGCCGCGGCGAGCTGCTCGAGCCCGAGCCGCATGAGCGCGACGAGCACGCCGCCGCGGTCGCCGACCTTCGCACGAAGTACCCGCAGTACGTCGAGCAGGATCTCGACCACCGGCCGATCATCCGGATGACGATCGACCGGTCACTGAGCTGGGGCGACCTCTCGCCGGACTGAGGGTCGGTCAGCCCGCCGCTGTCGAGCCGGACACCGGATGCGGGTGCCCGTGACCGCGACCCGATCCCGGCACCCAGCGATCGGGACCTTCCTCGACCGAGGCGCCGATCTCTTCGAGCAATCGGCGCGACGCCGCTGCGACGTCGGCGATCGCGGCGTCGAACGCGGCACCGTTTCGAGCCGAGGGCGTGCGGTAGCCGCTGACCTTGCGGACGAATTGGCGGGCCGCCGCCTCGATCTCGCCGGTCGTTGCGGGCTCATCTGGACGACGGAGGACCTTGATGCTTCTGCACATGAGCGGAGGGTACCCCGCCTCAACCGCGACTGCGTTCCCTCGCGCTCGCGGGGCCCGGTGCCGTCCGGCTAGGCCAGCTTCCAGGCGATCGAGCCCGTGTAGCAATGACCGAGCGCGAGGCACAGACCGCCCGTCAGGTCCCAGATCCTGCCGCCCACGTACGGGCCGCGGTCCACGACGCGGGCGGTCACGGTCCGACCGTTGATCGGATTGCGGAATGTGACCCTCGTCCCGCAGGGCAGCGTTCGGTGGGCGACGCCGACCAGGCTCTCGGTCATCGCGTAGCCACAGGCGGTCCGTTTGCCGTAGAACCCGGGCCCGTACCAGGAGACGTTCCCGTCCACATGCCATTGCGGAATCGCGACCGAGCCGACCGGGGCAGCCGGCTGGATCGCGGCCGCGTCCGGTCGACCCGCAGGCGCAGGCCGCTGGTCCGGATCGAGAAGGACCGAATTGTCGCGGAGCGCACCGTCAGATTGGTACGCCGGGTCGAGGTTCGGAGTCGTCACTGCCGTCCCGTCGATCGATGCTGCGTCCACAGCCTGGAACAGGGTCGCATCGATCTGACTGGCAGGGCTGGGGCCCTGGGATCCGACGGATCCGGGGACGGCGACCGTGGCAAGCGCGGCGATGAGCGCCACGCTCGCGACGACTCTGGGGCGTCGCACGTCCGGCTCACCTTAGCAGCGAACGATGATTTCCACCTCCAGCGTGACTGCTCCCTTCTTGCGACGACATCACAGAACCCCACCGGACCGACACGCTCGAGCCGGACGGGCGGGGCGCCGAGCACCGTGCGAGACTTGCTCTGATGCCCCGTCGCGACCTGGCGCTGGACCGCCCGCTCGACCTCACACGGACGCTCGCGATCCACCTTCGCGGCAGCGGCGACCCGACGATGCGGCTCGCCGCCGGCCACGTGATCCGGGCCACGCGGACGGCGGACGGGCCGGCCACCCTCGAGCTCGTGGTCGGCGGCGATCGACTCCGGGCCGAGGCCTGGGGGCCCGGCGCGGATCGGGTCCTCGCGTCCATTCCCGCACTCGTCGGCATCGACGATGACCGGGACGGATTCGATCCACATCGTCATCGGCTCATTGCCGAGCTCGATCGACGGCACCCCGGCATTCGCCTCGGCCGAACCGGGGCGGTCATGGAGGCGCTCATCCCGGCGATCCTCGAGCAGAAGGTGACCGGCACCGAAGCGTGGCGTGGCTTCCGCGGGCTCATCCGGCGCTGGGGCGAGCCCGCGCCGGGTCCATTCGGGCTCAGGCTCGCGCCACTGCCCGCGGTTGTCGCCGCGATTCCCTACTACGAGCTCCATCCGCTCGGCATCGAACGGCGGCGGGCCGACCTGATCCGGAAGGTCGCCGAGCGGGGGAACCGATTCGAGGAGATCGTCACGATGCCGCGGGATCGGGCCTACGCGCGCCTCCGAGCGATGCCCGGCATCGGCCCGTGGACCGCGGCCGAGGTCGCGCTCCGGGCGCTCGGCGACGCGGACGCGGTGAGCGTCGGAGACTTCCATCTCCCGAATCTCGTCGCGTTCGGACTCGCCGGCGAGATCCGCGGCACGGACGCCCGGATGCTCGAGCTGCTGGAGCCGTGGCGCGGTCACCGCGCGCGAGTCGTGCGGTTGCTCGAGCAGAGCGGTCTGCGCCCGCCGGCGTTCGGGCCGAGAATGTCGCCGCGCTCGATCGCGGCGATCTGAGAGCAGCGCGGCCGGATCGGCGCGCCGAAAGGAGAAGCAGCGATGGCCGAACGGGCGACGCCGAGCTTCAGCAAGTCACCGCCCGAGCTCATCGAGCGATTCGACGAGGTCCTGGGCGCCTACCCCGATGCGGTCCGGAAGAAGATGTTCGGCTATCCGGCGGCCTTCATCGGAGGCAACATGGCGACCGGGCTCTTCGCCGATCGCTGGGTCGTGCGGCTTCCCGATCCCGAGATCGAGCCGGCGAAGGCCGCCGGTGCGGGCGCCTTCGAGCCGATGCCCGGCAAGCCGATGAAGTCGTTCGTGACGATCCCGGCATCGGACGTCGACGACGACGCGGCCATCCGGCAATGGGTCGAACGCGGCCTCGCCCACGCGGCAGGCATGCCCGCGAAGAAGTAGCAGGCGCAAGGCACCCGGTCGGCGGCTCGCCGGCTGTGAACCTACTTGAGCTTCGAGGCGACCTCGGTCGCGATCGACTCGTTCGCGGTGTCGAGGACGAGGACGTAATCCGGGCCCCCGTACACGTACTCGATCGTGCCGGCGTCGCCGTAGTCGATCTTCGTGAACGACTTGCCCGAGAGCTTGACCTCGCTCCGCTTCACACCGGACGCGCCGGCCGAGAGCCAGGTATCGATGATCGCCGTCTTGAGCCTTGCGCCATCGCCGTTTGCGAGGCGGAAGCCGACGATCGACAGGTCGATCGTGCTCGTCTCGTCATACGCCTGGGCGAACTGGAGGTCGCTGGCCTTCGCACCCAGGCTGCGGAGCACCGAGGACAGGGCGCGGCTGTTCGGATCCGTCCCGAGGACGTCCGAGGCCGCCGCGCTCTGAACCGTCAGCGTCGCCCCGCCGACCGACTTCGGGATGAGCGCCTCGAGCTCCGGGGCAGCGGCGGCCGAGGCGGAGGGGCCGGCCGCGTCGGACCCGCTCGGCTGGGGGATCGCCCCACTGCCCGCGGCACTGCTCGGATTGGCGCCGCCGGCACTCGTCCCGGCAGCCGACTTGTCGCCCATCGCCGAAGCGACCGCCGTCGTGATCGATGCCAGCTCGGCGGGTGTCGCGGACCCGGCGTCCGCGATCTGGCCGACGAGGCCACCGAGACGAAACAGCGTCGTGACCGAGCCGGTCGAGGGATTGTCGACGTCGTACGCATTGCCTCCGAGGCCGCGATCGGTGATCGTCGCCCCCGCGGCCGTCGCGGATTGCCGGTAATCGGAGATCGCGGTCGCCGCGGCGTTGCCATAGCAGGTCACACTCGCGTAGACGACGGGGGCATTCGTGCTGCCATCGGTCGGGGCGGGGCCGTTGATCGAGACGGTCATCCCGTTGGCGTTCAAATCGGTGGAGCTCAG
>DATAQF010000204.1:0-12179 GCA_036264795.1 Candidatus Limnocylindrales bacterium
AGGACCGGGGCGTCCCGCAGGTGCCCCGCCGGGCCCATCCCGGCGGATCGAGGAGGCACTCGTCATGCGCATCCCAGTCCATGTCGCCGGTCGTCGTCGACCGATCGCCACCCTCATCTCGGCCGCGTGGATCGCGGCACTCGTCGCTGCCTGCGCTGCGGGCTCATCGGCAGGAGCCCCCGCCGGCGCGCCCGCCAACGGAGGAGATGCCTACCCCGCGGGCGCCCCTGCCGCGGCGGCATCGGCTGCCCCGGCTGGCCCGGTCGACAACAGTGGTGGCTCGAGCGCCGGCAACGGCTCGAACGCGGGCGGCAACGGCGACCAGGTTGCCGTCGCCAGTGACGCCAGGATCGTTCGGACCGGATCGCTCGAGCTCGAGGTCAGGGACGTCGCCACGGCGCTGACGGGAGGTCGCGACGCGATCCGGTCGGTCGGCGGCTACATCGGCGCCTCTCAGCAGCAGCGATCCGGCGACTCGACCCTCGCGACCGTCACCTATCGAATGCCCGTCGCCCGCTGGGAGGACACGCTCACGGCGATGCGGGCCCTCGGGACGGTCGTCGGCGAGAAGACGGACGCGGTCGAGGTGACGGCTCAGCTCGTCGACCTCGACGCACGGATCCGAAACCTCAGGGCGAGCGAGGTGGCGCTCGTCGGGTACGCAGAGAAGGCGCCGAAGGTGTCCGATCTGCTCGAGATCCAGTCGCGGCTCACGGACACGCGAGGCGAGATCGAGCGGCTCACGGCTCAGCAGGCCAATCTCGCGGACCAGGCCGCTCTGGCGACACTGACGGTGAGCTATTCGGTGAAAACCGTCGCGGTGACCGAGACCGCGAAGAGCTGGGACCCGGCGTCCGAGGTCGATCGGGCCGCGGCCATCCTGGTCGGGCTCGGCCAGGGCATCGTCAGCTTCGGGATCGTTTTCGCGATCGTGTGGCTGCCGATCCTCGTCGTGCTCGGCGTCCTCGTCCTCGTCGGGATCGCGATCGTCCGCCGTCTCGGCTGGCGGCGACCGACCGACCCGCCTCCGTTCGTCCCGCCGGCGGTCTCGCCCCAGGCCTGACCGTCGCAGCACCTCGCCGCGGCCGGCGTGGGCGCATGGCAGGATTCGGTCGAATGACCGACCAGTCCGAGCGCTACGACCGGATCGCGGCGGGCTATGCCCGGTGGTGGGGACCGATCATCGCCCCGGCGGCGGTGTCCGTCCTCGATGAGATCGCCTCGGCGGTCGAGGCAGGTGCGGAGCGCATCCTCGACATCGGGACGGGGACCGGAACGCTGTCGATCGCTGCGCTTCGCCGCTGGCCAGAGGTCCGCGTGACCGGGATCGACGCGTCGTCGGGAATGATCGAGATGGCCCGTGCCGAAGCGGATCGACTCCTGACCGCGACCGAGCGCGAGCGGCTGGATCTCCGCGTGGCCTTTGCGGACGCGCTGCCGGTGCGCGACGCATCCTTCGACGCGGCGGTCTCGTCGTTCGTCCTTCAGCTCGTCCCGAACCGGTTCCGAGCGCTGCGCGAGGCCCATCGGGCCCTCCGACCCGGCGGACGACTGGCGTACGTGACCTGGCTGTCGGACGATCGGCCGTTCGCGCCCGATGCTGACTTCGACGCGGCGCTCGAGGACGTCGGCCTCGAAGCGCGCGAGTGGGACGATCGGCCGGGCGACGTCCCGAGCGTCGATGGCGCCGCCGCCCAGCTCCGTCGCGCCGGGTTCGCCGACGTTCGGGCGGCGCCCCGCCTTCTCGACCACCCGTTCGACGTCGAGGGCTATCTCGGGTTCATGACCGAGTTCGACGAAGAGGACCTCGTGGGCGAGATGAACAACCGGGTCCGACGTGACTTCGAGGCCGCGCTCCGGCGCCGGCTGGAACGCCGACCGACCGACGACCTCCGCCTCCGACTGCCCACGGTGACCGCCACCGGCACCCGCCGTTGATCTGAGGCCCCGCCGCGGCAGGGCGTGACGAACGCTCGGGTCAGCCCTCGTCGTTGTCGCCGGACGACTCGCCCTCGGCAGACGGCTCGGCTTCGGCGCCCTCGGCGCCCTCGGCAGCTTCCGCTGCGGCCTCGGCCTCCTCGGCCTTCTCCGCCTCGACCTCGGTCTGCAGACGCGACGGCAGGACCTTGGCGACGACCTCCTCGGGGTCGGTCAGGAGCGTGACGTCGTCGGGGATCGCCAGGTCGGCGACCTTGACGACCGCCTCGTAGTCGACGAGTCGCTCGATCGAGTACTCGATCGACTGCGGCAGGTGATCGGGCAGCGCCCGGATCCGGACCGCTTCGATCGGGTGGAGGAGCGTGCCGTTCAGGTTCTCCACCGCGAGCGACGTGCCGACGGCGACGAGCGGGACGTCGACGATGAGCTCCTCGGTCATCCGGACGAGGAACAGGTCCACGTGAAGCGGCCGGCGATGGACCGGATGGACCTGGACGTCGTGGATGAGCACCGGTCGCGAGGATTTGCCGTGCACCGACAGGTCGATGAGCGCGTTCTGGCCGGCCTTCCGCCGGAGCAGCTCGAAGTCGTGGGCGTCGACCGAGACGTTCTCCGAGCTCACGCCATGCCCGTAGACGACGCCGGGCAGGCGACCGGTCCGGCGAAGGACGGCGACCTTCTTGCCGGTGATGTCGCGCGGCTCCGCGGCGAGACTCGGACGGTTGGACGTGGCGGTGGGCATCGGGGGGACCTCGGGCTTGAGCTCGTCTGGAGCGGGCGCGACTCGCCAGCGCGTGCGCGTCTGGGGCGCCCGGAACGGCGCCCACCTTATCACGAGGTCCCGCTCGCGCGCGAGCGTGGCGCCCAGCCCAGTGTGCGTCGGGAGGGCCGCCCGGGCGTGCGGTGTAGCATCGCCGCGATGAGCGCCACGATCCTGATCGTCGAGGACGAGTTCGCGGTTGCGCGCGGGATCCAGTACGCCCTCCAGCAGGAGGGATACCAGGTCGCCGTCGCGAAGAGCGGCGAAGAGGGGCTGGACTTCGCGACGAACCAGGCTCCGGACCTCATCGTCCTGGACGTCCGCCTCCCGGGAATGGACGGCTTCGAGGTCCTCCGGCGCCTGCGGGCGACCGGCTCGAAGGCGCCGGTCCTCGTGCTCACGGCACGCGACGACGAGGTCGACAAGGTCATCGGCCTGGAGCTGGGAGCGGACGACTACCTGACGAAGCCGTTCGGGCTGCGGGAGCTGATGAGCCGGATCAAGGCCCTCCTCCGGCGTGCCTACGGCGATCTGAGCGACGCGGCCGGCGGGCGCGTGATCCGCCACGGCGACCTCGTGATCGACCTCGAGCGGCGACGGGTCCAGCGGGGCGATCGGCGGATCAGCCTCACGCCGACGGAGTTCGAGATCCTCCGTCACCTGGCCTCGCGACCGGGGCGGGTCTACACGCGGTCCGAGCTGCTCGAGCTCCTGCGCGACTACGAGGCGCTCGACCAGGACGAGAAGACGATCAACGTCCACGTGAGCCACCTCCGCGACAAGATCGAGGACGATCCGGCCGTCCCGGCCTTCGTCATGACCGTCCGAGGCGTCGGCTACGCATTCGCCGAGCGGTGACCCGATGGCGACACGCGCCGGCGCCGGTGCGGCCCCGCCGGGACGCCGCCGCAGGCCGCGGCTGATCCCCGCCGGCATCCGCCGGCTCGGCCCGAAGACGCTCCAGAGCCGGCTGACGCTCGGCTTCGCCGGAGTCGTTGCCCTGACCCTGTTCCTCGTCACCGTGTTCGTCCTGAACCGGCTCGACGACCAGTTCCGTCAGCAGCAGCAAGCCGACCTCGTCGCCCGCTCGGACCTCGTTGCCCGCTACGTCGACTCGCTCGCCAGCGAGCTGGCCCGGGGCGCACCGGTCGTCAGCGCGGACAACGTCGTGAATCCGGACGTCGCCGCGGCGCTTCGCTCCGACACCTACCAGCGATTCATGGCGGATCGACTGGCCGAGGCAGACGTCGACATCGACCTCGGGATGCGGACGCTCGGAAGCGGCGATGCGGCCGCGATCGTGCCGGCGATCGATGGCAGGTTTCACGCCCCGGTCGAGCAGCCGAGCCGGCAGGGCCTCACGAAGGAATCGCTCGTCGCCCAGCCGATGCAGCGGGTGGCCACGCTCAGCCCGTACCCGTATGTCATCGAGGTCCAGCTTTCGAACCCCTACACCTTCCGCCAGGTGACGATCGACAACGTCACGACGATCGCGGCCGCGGTCGGGGCGGTCGCGCTCGGCATCGCCGTGCTCGTCGCCGCGGCCATGGCGATCCGGGTGACGACCCCGCTGCGGCGCCTCACCGAGGCCTCGCGCGCCCTCGCCGAGGGCGAGCTCGGCCGGCGGATCCCGGGCGCCGAGGTACGCGCCGGATCGTCGGAGCTCGCGGCGCTCGCGACGCAGTTCAACGCCATGGCCGACCAGCTCGAGGACAGCGTGGCGATCATCCGCCGCGATCGCGATCGGCTGCGCGACTTCCTGGCCGACGTGTCGCACGAGCTGCGAACCCCGATCGCCGCGCTCCTCACCTTCAATGAGCTCCTCACCGAGCGGGCCGGCGACGATCCGCAGGCGCGGGCGGAGTTCCTCGAGAACAGCCGGGTCCAGCTGGAGCGGCTGGACTGGCTTGCCCAGAACCTGCTCGAGCTCTCGAAGCTCGACTCCGGCCTCGTCCTGCTCGATCTGCGGCCCGACGATCTGCGGGCGGCCATCGAGTCGGCCATCGAGCAGGCGGGGCCGGCCGCACGACGCCGCGACGTCGGGCTGTCCCTCAGCCTGCCGGACGCCCCGATCCGCCTCCGTCACGACCCGCAGCGGATCGGTCAGGTCGTCACGAACCTCGTCGGCAATGCGATCAAGTTCACGGCGCCGGGCGGCCAGGTGACGATCAATGCGCGATCGACCGATGACGGCGGCGCGCTGATCGAGGTGACCGACACCGGCGTCGGCATCGAACCCGCCGAGCTGCCGCGAATCTTCGACCGCTTCTACCGGGGCTCCCGGGCGAACGAGGCGAGGGGCAGTGGGAGCGGCCTCGGCCTCGCGATCGTCCGCTCGATCGTCGACATGCACCGCGGATCGGTCGAGGTCACGAGCCGCCTGGGAGTCGGGACGACGTTCCGGATCGTCCTGCCCGCCGACCCGCGACGCGACGACGCGGCACCGACCGCGGCCGGCGCGGCCGCGAGTGCGGTCCCGGCCGGACCGGAGCCGGGAGAGGACGTCGGGTCCGGGAGCACGCCGATCCCGCTCGCCAAGGTGGCGGATTCTTCACCCGGCATGCAGCCGAGCCTGAACCGCAAGTCCTCAGGCTAAGCCACTCATTGCCATGATCCGACGACCGTCCACCCGGTGCCGGGCCTCCGCAACGGGCCGGGCATCCGCCGCCACCGCGCACACCACGAAGCGAGACCGCTCCCGATGACCGATTCCACGCGACCCGACGACGAGACCCAGCCGCACGAAACGACCGGTTGGGGTCGAGCCTTTGAATCCCGGCCCCCCGCCGAACCGGCTCCGGCCACGTTCGGCGCCGCGCCCGCCAGCGGGAACGTGCCGGTCGCGCCCGTGACGTCCGCCTCGTTCTCCCCGCCACCCGAGCCTCGCACCGACTGGGCCCATGCTCGCTGGGCCGACCCGGACCCGACACCGGAGCGCTGGTTCGAGAGCGCCCATCCCGCCACCGCGCGACCGATCGCACCACCGACGCGCCGCTCCGGAACGGGCACGGTCCTCGCGGCAGCCCTCGTCGCCGCGATCCTCGCCTCCGGCGGCACGGTCGTCGCCCTGAATGCGAGCGGCGTCCTGAATCGTCCGCCGATCGTCGTGACGGCGCCGAGCTCCAACGCGAACTCCGCGACGGTGAAGCAGCCGGTCAGCCTCGACGAGTCGTCGGCGATCATCGACGTCGCGGCGAAGGCGAGCCCATCGGTCGTGCGCATCTTCACCGAGGGGATCGACCCGAACAGCGTCGTCCAGCAGACACAGCAGGGCGTCGGGTCGGGGATCATCTTCGACGCGAACGGCTGGATTCTCACGAACCGCCACGTCGTCGCCGGCACGACCAGCCTGAACGTGGAGCTTCGCGACGGGACGCGCTACGCCGGCAAGGTGTACGGGGTCGACACGCTCACGGACCTCGCGATCGTCAAGATCGAGGCCAAGGGCCTGGCGACCGCGACGATGGGCGATTCGGATGCCTTGAAAGTCGGTGAGCTCGTCGTCGCGATCGGGAGTCCCCTCGGGACGTTCTCGAACAGCGTGACGAGCGGGATCGTCTCGGCGACCGGCCGACGGATCACGACCGACGGCGGTGACCTGCGCGACCTGATCCAGACCGATGCCGCGATCAATCCCGGCAACAGCGGCGGTCCCCTGCTCGACGCATCGGGCGCGGTGATCGGCGTGAACACGGCGATCGCCCGCGACGCGACCGGCATCGGATTCTCGATCCCGATCAACATCGCCCGCCCGATGATGCGCCAGGCCCTCGCCGGCCAGTCGCTCGCCCGGCCGTACATCGGGATCCACTACGTCCAGATCGACGCCCAGCTCGCCAAGACGGACAAGCTCCCCGTCAAGGACGGAGCATGGGTCCACGCCGACACCACGACCACCGACCCGGCCGTCGTCCCGAACGGCCCCGCGGCGGCTGGCGGCCTGAAGGAAGGCGACATCATCACGAAGATCGGCAACCAGGCGATCGACACGCTCCATCCTCTGGATACGCTGCTGTCGCAGTACTCGCCCGGCGACACGATCGTGCTGAACGTGCTTCGCAACGGGGCGACGGTCAACATCTCGATCACGCTCGGGACGCGGCCGCCCGGCCTATAGGCAGCGCTCCTCGGACCGGCGACGCGCCGGGACCTCAGCCGGGCGATCGGCGGCGCCAGACCTCGACGCCGGCGTAGTCCAGCGGCCCGCTGAGCTGGACCTTCGGCTTGCGGACCCGGACACCGACCTCGTTGACCGGGAAGTCGGCGAGCAGCTCGTGGCTGATCGCCTCGGCCAGCGCCTCGAGGAGCCGATAGGACGTCGATTCGACGATCTGCCGGACGGCGTCGAACACTCGCGAGTAGTCGACCGACTGCTCGAGGTCGTCATCGATCCCGGCCGGCTGGAGGTTGAGGAGCAGCTCGACGTCGACCTCGAACGGCTGGGGCGCCTCGAGCTCGTGGTCGTAATAGCCGTGCCGGCCCTGGAGCCGGATGTTCTGGAGCACGATCCGATCGCTCAGGGCTGGCCTCCCGACCTGCTGGGGCCGGACGGGCCGGCCGATGAGGGATCGAGCGTCGAATGCGCCCGGACGATCGCGTCGGACATTCGCGCCGCACGCACGTTCGCCCGGACGTCATGGACGCGGACGACGTCGACTCCCGATCCGATGCCGAGCGCGGTCGTTGCGAGCGTCGCTTCCAGGCGCTCGTCGGCCGGGAGGTCGAGGACCTTTCCGAGCGTCGACTTGCGGGAGGTGCCGAGCATGATCGGGCGGCCGAGGACGCGGAGCAGACCGAGCTCTCGGAGAAGGACGAGGTTGTGCGCTGCCGTCTTGCCGAACCCGAAGCCCGGGTCGAGGATGATTCCGTTCCAGTCGATGCCCGCTTCCAGCGCCCGCTCGATCGCGGCCTGGAGGTCGGCGACGATCTCGGGCATGAGGTTCGTGTAACGCGCCTCGGCGCGGTTGTGCATGAGGACGATCGGGACGCGCCGACGGGCCGCGAGACGGAGCATCTCGTCGCCGGCGGCGACGCCCCAGACGTCATTCACGAGGTTGGCGCCGGCGTCGAGCGCGGCCGCGGCGACGGCCGCCTTCGTCGTGTCGATGCTGATCGGGGTCTCCGGCAGCGCGGCGCGGAGGCCGCCGATCACTGGAACGACCCGCTCGATCTCCTCCGCCGTCGGGACCGCGGTGTGGCCCGGGCGGCTCGATTCGCCGCCCACGTCGAGCAGGTCGGCACCGTCGGCCACCATGCGCCGACCCGTCTCGACCGCGATCCCGACCGGATCGCCGGCGGCCGACAGGAGGCCGTCGCCCGAGAAGGAATCGGGCGTCACGTTCAGGATGCCCATGACATAGGTCCGCACGCCCCACACGAACGCCCGTGGCCCGATCCGGGTCGAGCCCATGGGTCCCGGGACGCCGGGCGTCGCGGCCGCGGGCAGGTCGAACGACGGCGTCGAACGGCCGCCACCCAGGTCGGGACGCGCCTCGACGACGCCGCTCGTGGGCGCGGGACGGTCGGTCATCACCGCGGATTGTCCACCGGATCGCGGAGCAGCGGATCGTCGACCAGCCGAGCCCGGAGCGCCCCGACGAGGTACAGCGAGCCCGCCACGATGATCGGTCCGGGCGGCCCGTCGAGCGCGCGGTCCAGCGCGGCGGTGGGCGCGGCTTCGACCGTGATCGTGCGACCTCGACCGCCCACGTCTTGCCAGATCGCCGCCAGATCGTCGGCCGGCAGGGCTCGACCGAGCTCGACCTGGGTGGCGACGATGCGACCATCCGCCAACGCGGCCGAGCCCGCGAGGGCGCGGACGATGCCGGGCACGTCCTTGTCGGCCATCGAGGCGGTGATCAGTGTCGGGCGACCTGGTGTCAGGAATGGACGCAGCTCGTCGAGCGCGGTCGCGAGGGCTGCCGCACCGGCCGGGTTGTGGGCGCCGTCGAGGAGGATGTCGCGGCCATCCCGCTCGATCAGCTCGAGGCGGCCCGGCCAGCGGGCCTCGGCGTAGCCGCGACGACGCGCGGCGTCCGGAACGGTGGCGATGCCCGCTCGATCGAGCGCGTCGAGCACGGCGTCGGCCACGGCAACGTTCGCCGCCTGGTGACGTCCGCGGAGCCCAATCCTCGTGCGGCCGAGCCGGGGCAGGTCGACCACGAGCCCGTCGCGATCCACCGACCGGACCATGGCCGGCTCGGCGACCGTGAGAGGGACGCTCATCCGAGCCGCCCGGCGACGGACGATGGTCAGCGCGTCCCCGGTCGCGCCGGTCACCGCGATGTCGCCGCGTCCGATGATCGCCGCCTTCTCGCGTGCGATGTGGCGAATCGTCGGGCCGAGCCGGTCCATGTGATCGAGGTCGACGTTCGTGATCGCAGCCACACCGCCGTCCCAGGCGTGCGTCGCATCGAGCCGGCCGCCGAGCCCGACCTCGACGATCGCGAGATCGACGCGCTCGTCGGCGAACCAGCGGAACACCACCGCCGTGAGCAGCTCGAACTCCGTCGGATCCCCGAGCTGACGCGGGATCCGATCCGCGGCCGCGATCGCGTCCGTGACCAGTCCTGCGAACGTGGCCGCGTCGACGGGCCGTCCAGCGATCTGGAGCCGCTCGCGATACGAGACGAGATGCGGCTTCGGTGTCTCGCCCACCCGAAGACCGGCCGCCCGCAGCGCCGAGCCGGCAAGCGCCAGGACGCTGCCCTTGCCGTTCGTGCCCGCGACGAGCGCTCCGCGGATCGCGAGCTGCGGATCCCCGAGCTCGCGCAGGAGGGCACGGGTCCGCCCAAGCCCCAGCCGAACGCCGAACCGGCCTCGCTCCGCGAGGGCCTCGAGCGCGTCGCGATAGGCGGACCCAATCGAGGGATCGTCGTCGCTCACTCCCGGGTCAGGTCGTCCTCGTAGAAGACGCACTGGTTGAAGCGCGGGGTGAGGCAGACGTCGTTGACGTAGCCCTGCTCCATGTGCACGCCGCCGCGGAGCTGGCAGCGCGACACGTTCGCGTCCTGGCGGATGAGGCCCTTCAGCAGGTGCGGCGCCTGGATCGGGATCGCGCCGCGCGAGCCGGTCATGTAGAAATGCGGACACACGTTCCGTCGGAGATTCGGCAGCCCGAAGCCGCCACGGGCCGGGGGCATTGCCGGCAGGCCGGACCGGGCCGGCGGCATCGGCCGCAGGTCAGTGCCCGGGCGACCCGCACCCATCTGCCGGACGGTCGTCGGCCTGGTGGAGATCGAATCCCCTCGGGACGGCGTCGGCTGGGCGGGATCGCGTGATGGCAGCGGACGGCTCACCCGGGCGATCGGTCCGACGCCGAACGATGGCCGGCCGGTCGCGCTGGCCGGGCGATCACGCTTCGGGTCTCGAGCCTGCATCCATCCCTCATGCGTCGGGCGCGCGACGAACGGGCACGCGTCACGACCGGCCAAGACTACATCGCTCCGCTGCGCAACGACATCCGGTCGCGATGACGCGTCGCCGTTCCCGGCGGCCTGTCCGCTCGCCACGCGGCGCATGCGACAATCGGCGCCGATGACGACACGGCGCAGCGGTCGACCACCACAGGTCCGGCCGCGCCCGCCTTCCAACGGTCGCCCGGCCCCGACGAAGCCTCGGCCGCGGCCACCGGCGCCCGGACGGGTCACTCAGCATCGACGCGTCGATCGCGGTCCCGGCATCGCCCTCCCGTTCCGGGCGCTCCTCGCCGTCGCCGTCGTGGCCCTCGGGGCGGGCGTGCTCCTCCTTGCGACCGGTGGCGTCGGCAAGGTCGCGGCGACGATCGGATCGGCGCTGGGCGGCTTCGTCAGCGACCTGACGTCGGCCCCGAGCGCCATCCCGTCCGCTCCGACCGTCGCCGACGCGCCGGTCCTCGATGCGCCGACCGAGCCGTACACGAACCAGCCGACGGTCGACCTCGTCGGTCGCGTCCCGGCGTCCGTCGCCGGGCACAGCGATTCGCGGGTCCGAATCTACGTGGCCATCGGCGACGGTCAGCCGGGGGCGGTGACGGAGATCCCGGTCGGAACGTCGCAGCAGTTCCTCGTCCCGGGCGTCCAGCTCAGCGCGGGGGTCAACGCGTTCACCGCCACGATCGTCGGCCCGACCGGTCTCGAGTCGGATGCATCGGCCGTCGTCACCTACATCCTCGACTCCGCCAAGCCCCGCCTCGTCGTCAGCGCGCCGAAGAACGGTGCGGTCGTGAACTCGCGGACGATCCAGCTCGTCGGCCAGACGCAGGCGCGCAGCACGATGAGCGCCCACAACCGGACGACGAATGCCACCGTTGCCGGCGGAGCCGACGAGAAAGGCGCGTTCAACCTCGTCCTCCCGATCGGCGACGGCGTCAACACGATCGACGTCACAGCGGTCGACCCGGCGGGCAATGAGAGCACGGTCAGTCTCACGGTTCGGCGCGGCACGGGCGCCCTGACGGCGAAGGTCAGCGCGTCTGTCTACTCCGTGCGGGCGAAAGCGCTGCCGCAGCCGGTCACGCTGACGGTGACGGTCACCGATCCCGACGGTCGACCGCTGCCGAACGCCACGGTCACGTTCACGCTGGCCGTCCCGAACGTGCCGGTGATCGCGTCGAGCCCGCTCATGACGACGAGCCGCGGCACGGCGACGTTCACGACCTCCATTCCGAAGGGTGCGACGCCGGGGCTCCAGGCCTCGGTGACGGCGATCGTTGACACAGCCGACTTCGGCCACACGACCGACCGGACCGTCATCTCGATCGCCCGCTAGGGATCGCCCGAGCCGCTCCAGATCGAACGGACCGGCCATTTCGCCCGCGATCGCGTCGACAGGCGCGCCGATCGCAGCTACCATCCCGTCATGCCGTCGTGGCGCTGCCCGCATTGTGGAACTCCGCAAGCCGAGGCCTCTCGCTGCTGGGTCTGCCACCGCTCCTCCACGAGCTGCGGGACGTGCCGCAACTTCCGCGGATCGGTCGCATCACGGATCGGGTTCTGCGGCCTGGATCGGCGCCGAACGCCGATTCATGGCGACGAGGTCCGAGCCTGCTGGGAGGACGGCGCCATCGGGACGATCGAGCGACCGCCGGACTGGCTTCCGGAGACGGCTGCCGAGAGGACGACCCCAGAGCCGGGGCCGATCACGCGAAGGGAGGCGCCGGTCAGCACGCCCGGCGGCCGGCTCTGGGTCGAGGTCGACGCGACCTCCCGCTGACGGTTCGGATCAGGCGCGAGGGCGAGGCTCCGCGGCGACGGTTGGCCGCGGCGATCAGGGGCAGGTGGCCGGCTTCGTCTCCTGGGTCGTGATCGTGATCGACGATCCCGGCGGCTGCTTCGCGCCCGCGTTCGGCGCCTGGCCGTTGACGAACCACGCGTCGTCGTCAGTCGGGAGCACCGGTCCGACCTTGAAACCGTCCGCGACGATCTGGGCCTTGGCCGAACCGACCGTCATGCAGACGTAGTTCCCGACGGTGATCGGCGCGGGCGTCGGGGCGGGGGTGGGG
>DATAQF010000324.1:0-1699 GCA_036264795.1 Candidatus Limnocylindrales bacterium
ATGAGCGGCGGGTTCTGGAGCGCCGGCATGAGCTGGCTGATCGATGACGGCAGGCTCGACGCGTAGAGGAGCAGGGCCAGGGAGACGCCCGTCGGGATGAAGCCGATCGCGCGGATCGGGTAGCGCCGCGACAGGTAGAGATAGCCGCCGGTGACCGACGTCGCGAAGGCGACGGAGAACTCGAACATGTTGCCCCAGGGCCCGCGCCCGACGGTGATGCCGCGAACGATGAGATAGGCGAGGAGGCAACCGAACCCGGTGGCGGTGATCGCGGCCGCCGCTCGGCCGAGGGGGGTCGGGGCGATTCCGAGCGGAGCGTCCCCCGGGGCCTGGCTCGCCTGGGCGAGCCGCGCCGACGCGAAGGAGCCCGTCACCGCGCCGGCCCAGGCCGGCTGCGCGCCCTGGATCGACAGCGCGAGGGACCGTCGGCCGTTCGCGAGGAGCACCGCGTGGCCGACGTGCGCCGCGAACCCGATCGCGATGGCGACCACCCCGAGGGGGAAGAGAGCGGTGGCGAGGATGTTCATCGTCGGCCTCGGTTCGGGGCGAGTCGTTCGGACGTCAGGCGATGGCGGCGCCGCCGGGCGGCGGGCCGTCGTTGGCGACGATCATCGCCCGCGGCTGGAGACTGAGCGTCAGGCCGCAGTTCCCGCAGCTCGAGATCGACGCTTCGCGGACGACGTCGCACTTCGGACACCGAAGGAGGAGGGTCGACTTGTCGCGGTCGCAGCGCGTCGTCCCGAACGGGTAGATCAGCCCGTCGCGGGGGCAGTAGGGCTCGCCCTCCGGGGCGATGATCCGGCCGAGATGGTCGCGCGGGGCGATCCGCGTGCCCTCGTCGTACGTCACCTTCGTCCTCGGCTTCGTGACCCCGTAGCCGAGCCAGGCAAGGACGGCGAGACTCAGGAGCGGACCGACGACGCCGATGAGGACGAGGACCGGCAGCAGCTGGATCAGGCCGGGCCAGTCGGGGATGACGAGCTTCGTCATCAGGGCCAGGAGGTCGCTCCAGAATTTCTGGATCTGGTCGAGGACGCTCACGCGGGCATTCTAGACGCGGAGGGTCGACGCTGCCGCAGGCTCCGATGCCGCCCGCGGCGTCCCTTGCGCGGCACTCTCGCTGTCTAGCAGCTCCTCACCGTCTTGGCGATCGTTTGCCGTTTCCCGTCTTGCGGGTCGCCCCGCGGCCGGGCGACCAGGGCTCGCGTCCGTCGCCCTCGGGATCGGGGTCGTTGCGGGCGGGGGAGTTGCGGGCGGACGAGCTGACCGAGCGCGGCGCCGGCTGCTCGACGGACGGGCGCCGCGGCGGTCGGGGATTGCCGACCGACGGGGCCGTCAGCCGCGGCCGCTCCATCCGGGTGACCAGCCAGGACGTGCCCGCGGTCCGGGCGCCTCGACGCTGAAGGGCGAAGCGAAGGTCGCGATCGTCGGTGACGACGAGGATCGCGTCGGTCGCCAGGGACCCTCGTCCCCGGGGAGCACCCGCGACCATCGCCACGTCCTCGACGAGGGTCAGCAGGACCGTGTCCGCAGAGAACCGACCTCCGTAGCGGACGCTCACTCCGTGAGCGATTCGCTCGCCCCGGACGCCTTTCTCGGGTGGCCCGTCGAACACGATCTCGATCGTCGTCTCCCCGGGGACGGCGGCACGCAATCGGCCGATCAGGGCGGCCGGCGGCAGGCGGTCCTGGCCTCGGCT
>DATAQF010000030.1:0-11328 GCA_036264795.1 Candidatus Limnocylindrales bacterium
GAACACCGTCCGCGGGAAGCCTTCCACGCCCGGCTGGCGGCCCTCCGCAAAGTGCCCGAGCCAGTCGAGCAGCTCGGACTCATCGGCGTGCGCGCTGAAGCCGCTGATCGAGCGGACCTGACAGCGGACCTGACGCTCGGCACCGTCCAGGCGGACGGTCTTCACACCGGCCTGGAGGTGGGCGCCGAGCGTGCCCACACCCTGATAGCCGACGAAGAGCAAGGTCGCCGCAGGGTCATCGATGAGGACACGGAGATGACCGAGGACCCGGCCGCCGGTCAGCATCCCGTTCGAGGCCACGATCATGTAGGGGCGCGGCGCGAACTGGATCTTCTGCGAATCCTTCACGTCGCGCGTCTCGATCTGGTTCGGATAGTCGAGGGGCGTGTCGCCCTGCTCGAGGAGCTTCCTGGTCTCCTCGTCGAAATAGTCGGCGTGACGTCGGTAGATGTCGGACGCCTTCGAGGCCATGGGAGAGTCGAGATAGAGCGGCAGCTCGGGGATCTTGCCCTGCTCGAGGAGGCGATCGAGCGCGTACACGATCTCCTGCGTCCGGCCGATCGCGAAGGACGGGACCAGGAGGACCCCGCCGGCGTCCCCGACCATTCGGACCGTCTCGGCCAGGATCCGGATCGCCTCGTCCTCCGGCTCGTGCTCGCGTCCGCCGTAGGTCGACTCGATCAGGACGTAGTCCGCGTCGGTCTGGACCGTCGGGTCGCGGATGATCGGCGTGTTCGGCCGGCCAAGGTCGCCCGAGAAGACGATGGTCGTCTCGCGGTTCGGCCCGCCCTGCGTCTCGGGAGCCGCCTCCACCCGGAGTCGGATGATCGCGGAGCCGAGGATGTGGCCTGCATCGAGGAACGTGGCGTGGACGCCGGGGGCGACCTCGCGCTCCTGACCGTAGTCGACGGCGTCGAAATGCTCGACGGCCCGCTCGGCATCGCGAGCCGTGTAGAGCGGCTCATCGAGGTCGATCTGGACCGCTGGTGGCTGCATGCGGAGGTCGGCCTCGAGGTCGTCGGGCGGGGTCGTCGTCGGCGGCCGCGCCGCTCCCCGGCCGAGCTCGACCGGCACCTCCTCCGACACCGCGGCCGAGGCAACCGTGGCCACGTCGGGCGGCAGCGGGCCCCCCGCGGGCGGCGGAGTCGGAGCCGCGGAGCCCGGCTCCGCGCTCAGTGGGGGCGGGGCATCGTCGACGATCTCGTGACCGATCGGCGCCGTCCCGGGCAGGGGCGCCCGGCCGTCCGCGAGCGCGACGGCGGCGTCGTAGGCGGCCTTCTCCTTGCGGTCGTCCTCGGCCACCTGGTCGGGGTGCTTCCGCTCCCAGCGCGCTTCGCGCTTCGCGAACTCTTCCTGGAGCTTCCCGGAGTCGAGGAGGACGAGCTCCGCGAGCTCGCACGTGCCGCGCGTCGCGATGATCCGCCCCTGGTAGCCCTCGTTGACGACATGGGGGATCAAGCCGCAATGGTCGAGATGGGCGTGGGTCAGGAGCATGACGTCGAGCGTCGATGGGTCGTAGGCGAGCGGGACGCGGTTCCGAATCGCCTCGTTCGGGCTGCCCTGGAACATCCCGCAGTCGATCAGGACGCGGGCACGGCCGGTCTCGAGCAGGTACTGAGAGCCGGTGACGGTGGTGGCACCGCCGAGAAAGTGGAGATCCATCCGTGGAGTGTGCCAGCCGGAGCCGCCCGGGACGCAGCCATCCGGGCGGCGGCGGCATACACGCGGATTGCGAACGCCGGATCGACCGGTCGACGGCTGGCAGCAGGGCGCCGGGGCTCAGCCGAGCGCGGCCAGCACCAGCGTGTCGAGCGCGATCGCCGCGAACAGCAGCGTCAGGTACGAGATCGAGTAGCGATAGAGCCGGATTGCACCGGCCGTCGACTCCTCCTCGGACGAGCCGCGCCGCCAGAGCTGCCAGGCCTGGCGAAGGAAGAGGCCGCCGAGGATCAGCGCAGCCGCGAGATAGATCGGGCCCATCCGCGCGACGGCGAAGAGGACCAATGAGATCGCGACCATGAGGATCGTGTACAGCCCGATCTGACGGGTCGTCTCCGGCACTCCCCGCACGACGGGCAGCATCGGGACGCCGGCCGCCGCGTAGTCCTTCCGGATCCGAAGGGAGAGCGCCCAGAAGTGCGGCGGTGTCCAGTAGAAGACCAGCGCGAAGAGGATCAGCGCCGGCACGCCGACGTTGCCGGTGACCGCGGCCCAGCCGATGACCGGCGGCAGGGCGCCGGCGGCGCCCCCGATCACGATGTTCTGCGGCGAGGTGCGCTTGAGCAGCATCGTGTAGATGACGACGTAGAACGCGATCGCGAGCAGCCCGAGGAACGCGGCCAGCACGTTCACGAAGAACGCCAGGACGGCGAATGAGATCGCACCGAGGGCGAGCCCGAACAGGACGGCCCGCTCGGGCTCGACCTCGTGGGCCGGGAGGGGCCGTCGCCGTGTGCGGGCCATCAGGAGGTCGATGTCCCGATCGAGGTAGCAGTTGATCGCGTTCGCGCTTCCCGCGGCAAGGGTCCCACCGACCAGCGTCCAGACGGTGAGCCACGCCCAGTGGCCGAGCTGGATGCCGGGGACCTGCCGCGTGGCCAGGACCATGGCCGGGACGGTCGTGACGAGCAGCAGCTCGATGATCCGCGGCTTCGTCAGCGCGATGTACGAGCGGACCGTGTCGCGACGGGTGTGCGTCGTGACGGTCGAGTGGCGCGCGTCGCCCTCGGGTGTTCGTTCGCCTGGCAGACCGGCCGAACCGGCCGGGCCGGTGCCTTCCGGCGCCGCGACTCTGGCCGCGGACGCGGCCTCCAGGTAGGAGACGGTCACCAGGCCGACGAGCAGCGACCAGATGACCGCACCGAGCGCCAGATGGAGCGTCTGGGTCCAGCCGCTCAGCCCGGTCAGGATCTGCAGACCTCCCACGATCGCCTGGATCGGGAAGAGGATCGCGGCGATCGCGGCCAGTCGGATGATCGGCCGGGTCCGGGGCCGGATCCGCCACGCGGCGACGAAGACGGCCGCCACGATGAGCCCGACGACCACCGCGACCCAGCGATGGAGCACGTGTGCGGAATTGCCGTCGGTCAGCGTCGGGAGCAGCGTCCCGTTCATCAGAGGCCAGTCGGGAAAGACGTACCACTGCGATGTCGCCGTCACGTGCGATCCGAACAAGAGCAGGGCGAACACGGAGGCCGCCCCGAACGCCGCGACGATCGTGAACCGCTGGCTCGTCCCACCTGCCGGCAGCCGAGCGGGATACAGGGACCGAACGAAGATCCAGACGAGCAACCCGACCAGCGCCATCGCCGAAGCCAGGTGCGCGGTGACGGATTCGCCGGAGTTGCCGAGACGGACGGTTTCGCGTCCCAGCCAGGCCTGGAATCCGACGAGGAGAACGGCCCCGAGGCTGGCGGCCAGCAGCGTCCGCCGATCCCGGTGATCCAGGAAGGCGAGGATCGCGAGCCCGAGAACCTCGAAACCGATGATCACGGCGACGGTGCGATGGACCCATTCGATCCAGGCCTGCGTCCCGTTGTCGAGCGTCGGCAGGAACTGGCCTTCGAAGCACCCGGGCCACGTGGGGCAGGCGGTTCCCGAGCCGGTGGCCCGGACGATGACCCCGATCGTGACCAGCAGGATGGCCGTCACGACCGTTGCCGCGGCGAGCTTCTGGAAGCGGGTCACGGGCCTCCTCACGGGACGAGAGACGGGGTGCCCGGTGCCGATGGCGATCCGCCCGCGGGCCCGGCCGCCATTCTAGCGCCGGAGGAGGCTTCGAGGCCGTCGACGCTCTTGCCAGCGGAGGTCGGCGTCCCGCTCTAGGCTAGGGGCGATGCTCCGTCACTCGACCGCGGCGGCCCTGGCCGCCATCGTCATGATCGTGGCCGCCTGCGGCTCGAACCCGACGCCACCGCCGTCCCCCAGCTCCTCGTCGGTCGCATCCGGCCGTGCCGATGTCCTGCCCGCGATCGTCTCGACGGAGGTGGGCGTCGGCCCCAACCGGATCCTCGTCTCCTTCCGTGACTCGACCGGGACGAAGCCGGCGGGCGGCCCGGATCGGAAGGTCTCCGTTGGATTCCGCGGTCCCGCCGGCCAGACGATCGCCGCCCAGCCGGCCACGTTCATCTGGGCCATCCAGGGCGTCGTTGGCGTCTACGCGCTGCACGCCACGTTCCCGGGAACCGGCTCGTGGACGGCCGACTTCACGACGTCGGCGCCCGGCTCGCCCGAGGTGACGATCCCGTTCGGGTTCGACGTCAAGGACCGCACCGAGGTCCTGCGTCCGGGCGATCCCGCGCCGGTCGTCACGACCCCGACGATTGCGAGCGCGGGCGGCGACGTCACGAAGGTGTCGACCGACCCAACGCCCGTTCCCCGTTTCTACCAGACGTCCGAGGCGGACGCCCTCGCGGCGAAGCGGCCGTTCGTGCTCATCTTCGCAACACCGAAGTTCTGCCAGACCTCGACCTGCGGCCCGACCCTCGACAAGCTCAAGCCGGTCGCCGCCGCTCACCCCAACCTCACGTTCATCAACGTTGAGCCCTATGTCCTGCAGGACGTTCAGGGACAGCTCCAGCCTGCGCTCAACGCCGCGGGAACGTTCCAGCCCGCCCCTGCAACGCTGGCGTTCAAGCTCCTGAGCGAGCCGTATGTCTTCGTGATCGGTGCCGACGGGAAGATCAGCTCGTCCTTCGAGCTCGTCTTCTCGCCCGAGGAGATCGAGGCAGCGATCAAGGCCGTCGCGCCGGCCTAGGCGCGAGCGGTCGGCCTACGGAGCGTCCTCGAGACGGACCGCCACGTGCGTCCCGCCCTCGTCGACGTAGGTCACCCGGATCGGGACGAGGCTGACCCGGTGTTCGGCGAGATGGCCGGGCGGAAAGGCGGATCCGTTCTCGAGCGTGCCGACCCGGAAGTCGACCGTCCGGGCGTCGGCCGTCCGGATCGAGAAGCCCTGGACCGTCGTGAGGCCCGTGGCCTCGATCGAGACCACGATCCCGGTCTCCACCCGGCGGCCGGGCCCGCCCATCACGACTGCCGCCGCGATGGCGAATGCGACGACCGCGATGACGAGAATCGCGAGGAAGCCGACGCGACGAGCGCCGGTCACGCTCCGGTCCCGCTGCTCCCCGGGGTATGGAGCGGGCTGCCGTCGGCACAGCGCGGGCAGGTCGCAGGCCCGGGCTCGTACGTGGGCAGGTCGAGCTGCCAGAGGGCGCGCAGCGGATAGACGCGACCCGTGCCTGGCGATGTCAGCGTTCGCTTCCCTCCGCCGCGATCGACGAGGACCACGCATTCGACGATCTCGCCGCCCATCGCCTCGACGGCGGGCAGCATCGCGAGGAGCGAGCCGCCGGTGGTCAGGATGTCGTCGACCAGCAGGACGCGTTCGCCCGGCTCGATCCGGAAGCCACGGCGGAATTCGCGACGAGTGGCCCCGTCGGGATCGCGGACCTCCTCGGCGAAGATCGCCCGGACGCCGAGCTGGCGGCCGGTCTCGAATGCGAGGATCACGCCTCCCGTCGTCGGCCCGGCGACGAGGTCGACGCCGGGCACGCCGCCGTCATCGCGATGGCCGGCCGCCCAGAATCCGCAGAGCTCGCTCGTCGCGGCGGGGTCGCTCAGCACGGCGAACTTCTCGACATAGGCATCGCCGTGCCGGCCGCTCTTCAGCTGGAAGTGCCCCTCGCGGAGCGCTCCGGACGAGCGGAACAGCTCCTCGGTCCGGCGCGCGACCGCCTGTCGGGTCGCCATCTCGATCGCGGGTTTGATCGTGGTCATCGACCCGAAGTCTACCGGCGACGAGCGGACCGTCGTCCCCGACCGATCGACCGCGCGCCGCTTACGGCCGGTACTCGACGCCTTTCGACGACGGCGCAGCAGGCTTGCGTGGAAGGGCTGTCCCGATGAGAGCGGCGTAGGAGCTCAGCCCGCGACGGCGGCATTCGGCGCCGAGCTCGTCGACGAGCCGAACGGGGAGCGTCGGGTCGGCAAAGATCGCCGTGCCGACCTGGACCGCGACCGCCCCGACCGCGAGAAAATCGAGGACATCCGCGAGCTCGGTCACGCCACCGATCGCGATGACCGGGATGTCCACGACCTGGCTCACCTCGTAGACGATCCGGAGCGCGACCGGCTTGATCGCCGGACCGGACAGGCCGCCGTAGATGTTGCCGAGCAGCGGCCTGGCTCGCGATGGCGCGACGGCGATGCCCGACAGCGTATTGATGGCGGTCAGCGCGTCGGCGCCGGCATCGGCGATTGCCCGCGCGATCGGCCGGACGTCGGCGACGTTCGGCGAGAGCTTCACCAGGAGCGGGAGGTCCGTTGCCCGGCGCACGGCCGCCGTGACCTCGCCGGCCGCGCCGGCGTCGATCGCAAACTGAAGACCGCCGCGGCCGACGTTCGGACAGCTGATGTTGAGCTCGATTCCTGCCACGCCCGGCACGCCGTCGAGCCGGCGGACCACCTCGACGTAGTCGGCCACCGACTCACCGGCCACGTTGACGATCACCGACGTCTTCCAGCCCGTCCAGGTGGCGGCGTACTTCTCGACGACCGCGTCCACACCGGGATTCTGGAGGCCGATCGAATTCAGCATCCCGCCCGGCGTCTCCGTCACGCGGGGCGTGACGTTGCCGATCCGCGGCTTCAGGGTCGTGCCCTTGCAGCAGATCGCCCCGAGGCGATCGACCTCGACGACGTCTCCGTACTCGATGCCGTAGCCGAACGTCCCCGACGCGACGAGGATCGGATTGGCGAGGACGAGCCCTCGCCCGAGGTCGACCGACACGTCGACGTCGACCGTGGGGATGGGCCGCTGCGGGATTGCGACGGCCGCGGGGAGACGGGCGGGCCGTGTCGGCAGCGGCGGCGGCGCGGCGAACCCCGGCTGACCGCGACGGCGTGGGGATGAGCCACGCTTGACGCCGCCCGGCCGTGCGTCGTTGGCGGTCGTGACCTTGCGCCTGGCCTTCACCACCCGGACTCCCAGGCGACTTCCTCGGCCGCGAACACCGGGCCCTCCCGGCAGACTCGTTGCGGCGCGCCGTTCGTACCCATGATCACGCAGCCGAGGCATGCCCCGACCGCGCAGCCCATGTTCTGCTCCATCGAGACCTGGAGGAACGCCTTCCGACGCGACGCCGGGGACCCGAGCGGCTCGACCTTGCCGCCGCCGCGCTTCCGGCCCAGCCGGGCAACGCCCATGCGCTCGCGGCGGCCCGTGGCGAGTCCCGCCAGCCCGGCGAGCATCTGCGCGGGTCCGCACGCGAACATCTGGTCGGCCCAGGCCTCGTATTGCGGGACGAGCTCGGTCACGAACCCTCGATGTCCGACCGAGCCATCGTCGGTCGCGATCACGTATTCGACCTCGTCCGGCAGGAGCGCCGTCGGGTAGACCTCGCGAGCGCTTGCGGCGCCGAACAGAAGGGTCACCTGGCGACCGTCGCGCAGGGCCTCGTCGACAAGGAACCGGACGCCGGCCATGCCGAGGCCGCCCGCGACGACAAGCAGGTGGCGTGAGCGCGGATCGACTTCGAAGGGCCGCCCGAGCGGACCCAGCATGTCAACCCCGTCGCCGGGCCGGAGCGAAGTGAGCCATTCGGTCCCTCGACCGATGGTCCGAAAGTGGATCGTGATCGTGCCCGTCCCCGGATCGGCCGTATTGATCGAGAACGGACGTCGGAGGACGAGCCCGGACAGGTCGCCGGTCTTCACGTGAAGGAACTGCCCCGATCGCGACCCGGTCGCGAGCTCCGGCGCATGGAACGACTGGATCCACTGGCCCGGGAGGATCTCCCGGCTGTCGATCAGCTCGGTCCGAACGAGCCGCATCGTCACCGGCGGGCGTCGCCCTCCCCGGTGCCGTTGGCCTCGTCCGTGCCCTCGCCCTCGTCCTGCGCGCCGGCCGTCTCGCGATCAGCGTCGCTCGCCTCCGCAGTGGTCGCATCGGTCGACGCATCGGGCGTGACGCCGTCCCCGAACGCGGCGACCTCCGGCGCGATCGATGGATATGCCTCGGCGAGGGCGTCGGCGAGGTCACCGAACACGTCCGTCGGGTCGTAATACTCGACGAGCTCCTCGGCCGACTTGAGCGGCCGCCACTCGTTCTCCTCCTCCGTAAGCACCTCGGCCCGGAACTCGCCGGCGGCGGTCAGGGTCAGCCGCTCGTCCTCGTCGTCGTTCACGATCAGGTCGCCGATCTTGCTGATCAGCGTCGAGGACGCATCCTCGAACTGCTCGAGGAGCCGGGCCTCGCTCCGCTGGCTCCGCTCCTGGTATTCGAGGGCGAGGTCGTACAGGCGCTGGGCAGCCAGCTCGTCGTCGTCCACGTCGAGGGGCTCGGGCTGGGTGGCAGCCCAGTCGTCGGCCGCCGCCGCGTACGGATCGGGCCCGACCGCGATCGCCTCGTCGGGCCCGATGCCCGCACCATCGAGGAGATCCGGTGTCGCCGTCGGCTCGGCCGGGAGGCCGGCCGCCTCCCGGGCGGCCTCGGCGAAAGCGGCGTAGAGGTCGGCCGGGTTGTAGAGCTCGACCAGCTCGGCCGCGCTCTCGATGACCTCGGTCTCGCTCCGCCACTCGTTCGTCAGGTCGTCGAGGAAGCGGGTCCGGCTGCGGAACGTGAGGTCCGGCGCGATCGAGAGGTAGTCCGGGTCGTCGTCGATCAGCGTGAGGCCGCCGAGCTCCGCAATGCGCTCCCGGTTCGCCTTCAGGAACTTGTTCAGCTGCTCGGTCGCCTGGACGAGGAAATCCGATCGTTCGAGCTCGGCGTCGCGCGCGATCTCGCCGAGCAGGTCGTTGCGGCTCGTGTCCATCTCGCTTCGCCTCCCATCGTCCGGCTGTGGTGATTCGGTTCTGCGGATCGTCATCGGGCTCGCTTTCAGCGGTGGTATTCGAGGTCGGGTCCCATCCGCTCGCGAAGGAACATCGAGTGGTGTCGCTGAAAGATCCATTCACCGGCCCGATGGCCCAGCGCCCGCAGACTCTCGTCTGCCTCCAGCCGGTCCAGTGTCGCGTAATCGGGCAGATCGAGCAGGATCACATTGTCGAAATCCCAGCCGTGGGCGACGTTGTACCAGCCGATGAACTTGATCCCGTACTTCGCCTCGTATTCGCGGACCTGCCTGGCGAAGAGCGTCCTCATGTAGAACTTGAAGAACGCGTCGCGGCCACGCCGGACAGAGAAATAGGTCGCCAGGACGGGCACGGGCGGATTGGGCTCCTGTCACCGGTTCGGTGGCGCCGGTTCGCGACCGCCGGCGGATCCGGGGCGGCCTATTGTCGCACGGGCCCCTGATCCGACGGCGGGTTCTCCGCGTCGGCGTCATCGGGCGGGGCTGCGGTCGTCGCGGGCGTCGCAGGCCCGATCGCGGTGGTCGCGGGCTCGTCGGCGAGCTCCCCGACCGTCTTCGACGCACTCGCCAGCGGGCGGCGGCGCCCGCGGCGGTCGGCCGCCACGAGCCGGAGCAGGAAGATGATCGTCTGGCCGGTGACAAGGAGCAGCAGGATCACGGCGAACAGCAGGACCGTGCTGATCCATATCTGCCAGCCCCAAACGACGGTGAGCGGGGTGAGGATGACGAGGACGGCAAGCACGATGAGCTGGAAACGGAAGCAGCCCAGGCCCGGCCCACGTTGAGGATCGAGCTCGTCGCCCTTGTACTGGATCGGCTGGCCGCTGACGGTCACGAGCCGGAAGGGTACGGGATGGGACGCGGAGGCGCGGTCTGGCCCGCGCCCCCAGACCCGTCCGCTAGCGCCTGGATGGTTGCCGGAAGGCCAACCCGATCCAGAAGCCGCACCTCCGGTCCCCGACCCGGCCCCTTGTCGCGCGAATCGCCCCTGGCCACCCATGCAGTCGCTATTGAGGCGGTGAAGCGCACGATCGCGGCGCGTTCAGCCCGTCCCAGCGCTGTCAGCAACCATGCAGGCGGTACGACGGAGGCGAAGTCGTCCGCTGGGCGGAGGCAGGAACACGCCGTTGCGACGCCGCGCTCGCGGCGCTCGCGCGGCGGTCAGGCGTCCCGCGCCCCCCCGCCGTCCCGGCGCGCGAGGCGATCCTGTAGCCGAAACCACTCGCCGGCGAACGGCAGGAACCATGGCCGGCCCTCGTAGGGTGCCGGCACCAACGGGAACTTCAGCTGGCTCAGCGTCGGCGCCGGGTCGCCCGCCAGCCAACCACCGACCCTCGTGCCCAATGCCGTCATCAGGGCTACGCCGGTCCCGCAGCAGCCCATCGCGTAGGTCACCCCGTCCATTCGACCGACATGCGGCATCCGGTCGAATGTGAACCCGACGTTCCCGCCCCACGCATAGTCGACGCGCGTCCCGGCGAGCTGGGGGTGGACCTCGATCATGCCCCGGTAGAGGATTGCCGCGCTGCGGTCGACGTTCGTCGGAAGGAAGCTCGTCCGGCCACCGAAGATCATTCGCCGGTCCTCGGCGATGTGCCAGTAATAGAGGAAGTTCTTCGTGTCGAAGAAGGCCCGGCCGCGGGGGGAGATCTCCCGTGCCAGCTCCTCGGGGAGCGGCTCGGTCGCAATGATGTAGCTCCCGATCGGGATGATCCGACGACGGAGCGATGGCACGAGCCCGTCGGTGTAGCCGTTCGTGCCGACGACGACGTCCTTGGCGAGGATCGCTCCCCGATCGGTCTCGACGACGAGCCGCCCGTCGGCCTGGCGGCGGATCGTCCGCGCCCGGACGCCCTCGTGGAGATCCGCCCCCGCTCGCTCCGCTGCGTCCACGAGACCCGCGAAGTACTTGCCCGGATGGAGGAGGCCGCTTCGTGGGAACACGAGACCGCCGTGATAGAAATCGCTGCCGATCTCGTCACGGAGCTCGTCCCGGGGCACGTATGACGCCTCGACGTCGAATGCGGCGAACGTTCCCACGGACGCCTCGAGCTCGTGGGCGTGAGCGGGCGCCCAGGCGAGGTCGAGGTAGCCGCACTCGCGGAACTCGCAATCGATGTGCTCGTCGACGATCAGGCGCTTGAGGAGCTCGTAGCCGTCCATCGTCTCGCGGAAGAGCGCGCGACCGGTCGCGTCGCCATACCGCTGGACGAGCTCCTCCGGACCCCACTTGTAGCCTGGGTGCACGATCCCGCCGTTGCGCGTCGATCCACCGAACCCGAGCTGCTCTGCCTCGACCAGCGTGACGGCGGCTCCGCGCCGGGCCAGCTCTCGTGCGGCATTGATCCCGACGTACCCGCCACCGACGACGACCACGTCCGCGGTGTCCGGCAACGGCCGGTCCCGGCGCGACGGCAAGGCGGGCATCGTCGCGTGCCAGTAGGGCCGCCGTTCGTAGTCGCGGTTCAGGGTC
>DATAQF010000035.1:0-7830 GCA_036264795.1 Candidatus Limnocylindrales bacterium
CACGCGCTCGACGAGCGGGCGACCTGGCTCCGCCGTCGCATCGGCGACCCGTCGACGGTGAGCACCCTCTACATCCGAGGGGGAACCGTCTTCATCCTGATCGCCGTGTTCCTGGCGCTGACGCTCACGGCGAGCGCCCGGTCGGCCCCGCTGGCGGGCGTCTGGGACGATGCGAAGCCGGCCCTCGTCGAGATCAGCCAGTGGCTGCAGCGGATCGTGCCGGTCGCACCGGACAGCCGAAGCATCGGCGTCCCGTCCTTCGGTGCCCAGGTCACGATCGGGGGCATCTGGTCGACGTCGACCGATCCTGCGCTCGAGATCCACCGGACGCCGGGCGACGACCGCGCCTATTACTGGCGTGCCAGCACCTACGACACGTTCACGTTGAGCGGCTGGGTGTCGTCGACGATGACCCAGGCGCCACGCGCGGCGAAGACGGAGCTGCTGACCGGCACGCTCGACCGGATCCCGGATCACGCGGCCCGGACCGACGTCACGTTCCGCATCACGCCGCAGAGCAACCTGTTCAACGTCGCGTTCAGCCCTGCCGATCCACGGACGATCGACCGAGCCGTGACCGTGAACCTTGCCGGGATTGACGGCTACTTCCAGTCGATCGCCCTCGCCGGACGCGACTCGTACACCGTGACCGCCGCCGTGCCGACGCTCGCCGATGTCCCGGGCGGCCTCACGAACAATCGCCTGCGCGCCGCAGGCACCGCCTACCCGCCGGGGATCGTGGCGCGGTACACCGCCGTGCCGAACGGCGCGATCGGACCCCAGGCGACCAAGCTCCTCGCCGACGTGCTCGCGAAGACGAAGGCGGCAGGTCGGACGACGCCGTTCGACGTGGCCGAGGCGATGGTCACCGAGCTGCGATCCGACCGTTTCAGGTACCAGACGAACGTCGCCGGCGTCTGCGACGACTCGTCGAGCATCGTCGAGTGCTTCGCAACCCACCGCGTCGGGTATTGCGAGCACTACGCAAGCACGATGGCGATCCTGCTTCGTCAGGCGGGCATCCCGACGCGCCTGGTCGAGGGCTTCCTGCCCGGGGAACCCGATCCTTCGGGCAACGAGCAGATCTTCACGAGCGCCGCCCACGCCTGGGTCGAGGTGTACTTCCCGGGCTACGGCTGGGAGATGTTCGACCCGACCGGGGGCGGCCTGTCCCGCACGCCCAATCTGCCCGAGGGCAAGGTCGTGCCGCTGGCCACGGCCACCCCGAAGGCGTCCATCGCGACCGGCAGCGGCGGTCCGCTCAACGATGAGAATGGCCCGAGTCGCAGGCCAGTCGGCGGCACGGGCGTCTCGTCCAACACGCCGCCGAGCAACGCCCCGCTCATCGTCGTCGCGGCAATCCTCTTCGTCACGGTGCTGATCGCCGCCTTCCTCGCGTGGCGGCGCGGGCCACGAAGCGCCACGACACCCGACGGCGTCTACGCCTCGATCACCGCTCTGGCGCGACGGTTCGGGTTCGGGCCGCGCCCGACGCAAACGGCCTACGAGTACGCGACGGCGCTCGGTGACATTCTCCCGAGCGTCCGGCCCGAGCTCCAGACGGTGGCGACCGCGAAAGTCGAGGTCGCGTACGGCCGGCGGGTCCTCGGCGACGACCAGCTGCGCACGCTCCGCGATTCGTACCGGCGTCTTCGGGTGGGCCTGTTGCGGCTCGTGCTGCGCCGACGCGACCGGCGCCGGATGCGCTGAGCCGCCGCCGTCGGGAGAGCCTCGGGACGGCCCTAGAGAGCGCCGCTCCGGGTTCGAGCCTCCGCCTCGGCCTGGGCCGCCTCGTCCTGGAGGCTCGCCAGGTGCTCCGTCAGGTTCATCGCTCGGACGACGGGCCGGCCGGCCCGGATCTCGATGACGGAGATGCCGCACAGGTCGGATGACCACATCCAGAACCGGTCGAGCGGCAGGTCGAACAGCGTCAGCAGCAGGACCTTGAAGACGCCGTCGTGGCCGACGACGACCGTCCAGGGCTGGTCGAGCGGTCGATCCCGATAACCGGCGACCGGCGATGACGCGCCGCTGGCCGGCCGTCCGGCCGCCGCGAGGTCCGCGTACAGGTCGGCGAGGGCCGACCGGATCCGTGCGTGAACCTCCGTCAGGCGCTCGCCGCCGGGTGCCCAGGCCTCCGTCGGGCGGCGACGCCAGGTCGCGAGTCGTTCTCCGTCGCGGGCCTCGATGTCGCTCGCGAGCAGCCCCTCCCACTCACCCTGCCCGATCTCGAGGAGGCGGTCGTCGGGCCTTCGAGGGATCGACCGCCCGAAGGCGTCGTCCGCGGCCATCGCCTCCTCGATCGCGACGGCGGTCTCCGCGGCGCGCCCGAGCGGGGAGTGGACGATCGCCTGCGGTGGACCCTCCGGCAGCGGCAGAGCGGGGGTCGCGAGCGGACGGGCCAGACGGCGCGCGACGAGGGCCGCCTGGCGGCGGCCCGTCGCCGAGAGCGGGGTCTCCGCCCGACCCTGGAACCGGCGCTGGACGATCAGCTCCGATTCGCCGTGGCGGACGAGCACGAGGGTCGCGTCGAGCGCCGCCGGGATGCCAGGTGAGGCGCCGTCCGGGCCGGCCGCCGCGTCGGATTCGGCCAAGCCGGTCAGTGGTCTCGGCCCAGCCGGATCAGCCACAGCTCGAGCACCGAGTCGTAGCCGCGGATCGCGTCCGCGACCGGCGCTGCGACGTCGTCGTCGAGGGCGAGCACCATCAGCGCGTCGGCTCGCGGCGCGTTCCGTCCGACGTGCATCGCGCTGATGTTCACGTCCGCCTCGCCGAGCGTCTGGCCGATCCGTCCGATCATTCCCGGCCGATCGCGATGGTTCGTGATCAGCATGACCTCGGTCGGCTCCATGTCGAGGCGATAGTCGTTGAGGCGGATCAGGCGCGTCTCGCCGCCCGCGACCGTCCCACCGACCGTCGTGGAGCGGCCATGGCTCTCGCCCGACAGGCTGATCGACGAGGCGTAGCCGCCGGCATCGGGCGTCTTGCGCTCGATCACGTTGATCCCGCGGGCCTTCGCCAGCGACGCGGCGTTGACGAGGTTGACGCGCTGCGTCGTCGAGGTCTCGATCAGGCCGCGCAGAACGGCCGCCTTGAGCGGCGACGCGTCGAACGCTGCGAGATCGCCGGCGATCTCGAGCGTCACGGTCTTCGCGGCACTCCCGGCGAACTGCGCATAGAACCGGCCGAGGAGCTCGGCCAATGGCAGATACGGCGCGATGGCCTCGGCCGTCTCGGGCGTCAGCAGCGGCGCGTTGACCGCGTACCGAGCGCTCCTGCCCGCGAGTACGTCCAGGACCTGGTCGGCGACCTCCTCGGCGACGAGGACCTGTGCCTCGGCCGTCGACGCGCCGAGATGTGGCGTCAGGAGCGTGTTCGGTGCGTCGAGAAGCGGCGAGCCGGTCGGTGGCTCGGTCTCGAAGACGTCGATCCCGGCGCCCGCGAGCTGGCCGTCACGCAGCGCATCGGCGACCGCGCCCTCGTCGATCAACCCGCCGCGGGCGACGTTGAGGAGGATCGCACCGCGCTTCATCCGGGCGAGCTGCCCTCGGCCGATCAGCCCGCGGGTCGACCGCGTGAGCGGCACGTGAACGGACACGACGTCCGAGCGCTCGATCAGCGCGTCGAACGAGACGAGCTCGACGCCGTGATGCGCGGCCTGCTCGTCGGTGACGTACGGATCGGCGGCCAGGACGATCATCTCCATCGCCCGCGCCCGAGCCGCGATCGCCTGGCCGATCTTGCCGAGCCCGACGATGCCGAGCGTCCGGCCACGCAGCTCCAGGCCGGTGAACTGGGCGCGCTTCCACTCGCCGCGCCGAACCGAGGCGTCCGCGGCGGCGATCTTGCGGGCGACGCCGTAGAGGAGCGCCAGGGTGTGCTCGGCCGCCGCGATCGTGTTGCCGGTCGGGGCGTTGACGACGGTGATCCCGGCCGCGGTTGCGGCGTCGAGATCGACGTTGTCGACGCCGACCCCGGCCCGACCGACGACCTGCAGCCGGCTGCCGGCCGCGGCGATCACATCGGCATCGACCTGGACCTGGCTCCTGACGACGAGCGCGTCGTAGCCCGACAGGATCGCGCAGAGCTCGTCTCGGGCGAGACCGGGCCGCTCGTCGACCTCGTGCTCGGCCCGAAGCCGCGCCACGCCCTCCGCGGCGATGGGCTCGGCGACGAGGATCCTCACGCCGGAACGGCCGCGGCGGGCTCCCGTGACGTGCCGATCGCGGCTCCGGCGGGCGCCGCGGCGGAGTCGTTCCCGCCGCCGGTCTGGACGGCAAGCGCGGCGGCCTGCGCCGCGGCCACCGCCCGACCGGGCTCGATCGGACGACCCTGTTCAACGGACACGCGCTCGAGGACGGCGATCGCCCCGAGGATCTCGTCGACCGTGACCGAGCCGAGATGACCGAGACGGAAGATCTTGCCGGTCAGCTTGCCCTGGCCGCCGGCAAGGACGACGCCATGCGACTTGATCGCGGTGTTGAATGGCTTCCAGTCGTGGCCCTCGGGGAGCTTCGCCGCCGTGACGGTCTTCGAGGCGTGACGCGGATCCGCAAACAGCTCGAAGCCGAGTGCCGCCAGGCCGGCCCGGGAGGCCGCCGCGCAGGCCTCGTGTCGGGCGAAGATGCCCTCCTTGCCTTCGGCCTGCATCAGTCGGAGCCCCTCGTCGACCTGGTACACGACGGCGATCGCGGGTGTGAAGGGTGTCTGGCCCGCGGAGGCCGACTCACGGTGGGCGCGCAGATCGAGGTAGAAGCGCGGCATCTTCGCGCTCTCGGTGGCGGCCCAGCCGCGCTCGGAGGCGGCGATCATCGCCAGTCCCGGCGCGGCCATCCATGCCTTCTGCGAGCCGGTGACGACGAGATCGACGCCCCAGGCGTCCATCTCGAAGGGCACCGCGCCCAGGCCGGACACGCTGTCGACGAGGATGAGGGTCTCAGGGGAAGCGTCGCGGATGGTCGCGGCCAGCTCGGCGATCGGGTTCATCACGCCGGTCGAGGTCTCGTTGTGCGTCAGGAGCACGGCGCGGTAGACGGGATTGGCGCGGAGTGCGTCGCGGATGGGCGCCGGATCCGCGGCCTGGCCCCATTCGACGTCGATCTTCGTCACGTCCGCGCCGTAGACGCCGGCGATCTTCGCGAACCGGTCGCCGAACGAGCCGATCGAGACTCCGAGGACACGATCTCCCGGCGACAGCGTGTTCACGATTGCCGCCTCGAGCCCGCCCGAGCCCGCGCAGGTCAGCATCGCAACGTCATTCGACGTCCCGAAGAAGGGCTTCATCCCCTCGATGATTCGGGCGAGCATCGCCGCAAACTCGGGGCCGCGGTGGTTGATCATCTGGCGGCCGCCGGCCTCGCGGACGCTGGGCGGCAGTGCGGTCGGGCCGGGGATGCGGAGGTTGGGCTCGAAGCGGTCCACGAGGTTCTCCCTGGGAATGGATGCGGTCGTGACGGCTCACCGATGGTCGCAGAACCGCGTCGTTCCTGCCACGGAGGGCGATGCAGGGGTGTCGCCGCCCGGTCTTGGGCCGATCCCGCGGGCCAGCCGTTGGCGGCCGCCATAGCCGATTTCCTCGCAGGCATTCATCCCCGGACTCTTCGCGATGAAGGGGCGGCGATCCGGCGCCACTGCGGCGGGTTTGCCATCGTGGCCACGCACGATCTTCCTTGCCGGAGAGGCGTCAAGCGCCCAAGGAGGGGCTGGGGTTCAAGCCAATAGTCCGCGGGTGACTGGATGCCAGGAAACCGAGCCGGCGCGGCGAGCAACCCGCCGGGTCCCACCCCAGCGACGTGACCTTCGCCCCAGGTCGCGAGCGGTTGCCAGCGTCGCATCGCGGTGGCACCGTTCGTCAACCAGCCCTTCACACCTGCGTCCTGGAGATTTCGCTTGTCGTTCAACGGAGCCCGCGACGGGGGAGGCCGCGGTCGAGGAGCCTCGACCGCAGGACGCCGCCCCCGCAGCCGCCGCTCGAAAGCCCTTCGCCTGATCCTCGCGGCCGTCCTGATCGGCGGCGTCGCCGGCCTCGGCGCGATCGCCACGAACACCTTCGGTGCGGGCAACCTGTACGACCGGCTCCTCGCGAAGATCGACCGGTTCATCGTCGGCGCGCCGCCGCCGGACCGGTCGACGCTCCCGACCGTGGACATCACGGACCCACCAGAGACGCCGTCACCCGGCCCGACGTCGACGTACGCTCCGCCCGCCAGCGGCCAGCCGGCCGTGACGCCACCTCCGACCCCGACGCCGATTCCCCGGGTCGCCGTGGACGTCAACATGGTGTCGAACCCGAAATCCGTGTTCATCCACGAGATCAAGAACGTCTGGTGTGCCCCGGCCGGCATCTCGATCGTCCTCGCGATCCTCGGCCATGGCGGCGCGACGGAGGCCCGCGAGCGCGAGATCGCCGGCCGAGTCCACGAGTGGGAGACGTACGCCGACAGCCACATCTACGGTTGGGGTCCGGCCGCGATCGCGAGCGCTCTCGATGCCTACGGGGCCAAGGGTTACCAGATCCGCGCCTACAAGAGCCGCGCCGACGCCCTCCGGGATTCGGCCAAGGCGATCTCGACGACCCATTCGCCCGTCATCCTCATCGCCTGGAAAGGCGCCCACACCTGGGTCATGAGCGGCTACCGCGCGGATGCCGACCCGACGGTCTTTCGCGACGCCAATATCAGCGGGACCTACATCCTCGACCCGTGGTATCCGTCGATCTCGTCCATCTGGGGTCCATCGGATCCCCCCGGCACGTTCCAGGACGCGTCGGAGATGGTCCGGAACTTCCTGCCGTGGAAACAGCCCGACGGGCGTTATCCCGATCGCGACGGCAAATTCATCGTGCTCGTCCCCACGATCCGGGTCGGCTAGGGGCGCTCCTGCCCGTCGGCGGCGCGGCCGATCCGCCGGACGCGCGGCACGAGGAACAGCGTCAGCAGCCCGACCTTGACCGCGCCGCCCGCCGCGGCGGCCAGCGGAATCGCCACGATCCCGACGGTCGAGGCAAGGCTCGATCCGACGACGAGGATCGTCGCGAAGCCGAAGATCGACGCGACCACCTGGAGAATCGTGTTGTGGGTCGCGTACAGCGCCCGCGACAGGGGATAGGACAGGCTGTCGAACGGAATCGACAGCGCGTACGCGGTGATGACCGTCGCGGTCCGCTCGACATCGGACGGCCCGAAGGCTCCGCCGCCGAGCAGGATCTCGACCAGGGGATGGGCGAACACCGCGAGGACGATCGCGGCCAGGATCGTCAGCGCAGCGACCGTCACGACGTTCTGTCGCAGGATCCTCCGGAACGTACTGCCGTCACCGGCCGCATACGCCGCGGCAAGGGCGGGAAACACCGCGAGGGAGAACGACGCTCCGATCAGGCTGACCGGAACGACCTGGTAGTCCGAGGCGAAGTTGAACGACGTCACCGCGCCGACGCCGACCGACGCCGCGAGATTCGTGAAGAACGTCAGAATCAGCGGATCGATCGGATGGCTGATCATCCGCGGCAGCATCAGGCGGACGAATTCGCGGAAGGCCGGCGTCCGGACGGCGAGGCGGGGCCGGATCCGGAAGGGCGTCCGGAGCAGCCCGATGACCCGGATCGCGAGGTGGGCGACTGCACCGGCGACGGCCCCCGCGGCCGTGGCAAGGATCCCGTAGCGGTGACCGAGGAGGAGCGTCCCGACGACGATCCCGCCCGTGTAGAGGATCGGGGCGAGGGCATAGAAGAGGAACCGCTGGTGAGCGACGAGGACCTCGCCGATCGCGATCGATGCGGCAAAGAGGATCGGCGTCACGCACATGAGCCGGAACAGATCGATGTAGAGCTGC
>DATAQF010000150.1:0-10264 GCA_036264795.1 Candidatus Limnocylindrales bacterium
CATTCTCCCGAGTCGGCGACCGGGAAGTTGTGCTGTCGCTTCCAGATCAATCGGACGGCGGTCCCGTCGAGGGCCAGCGCCTCCATGGATGAGGTGGTCAGGTTCTGCTGGGTGACGACGAGCTCGGCCCCGGCGTCGAGCGTGACGACATAGCGCGTGTCCGGTCCTAGATAGACGACGCTCCGGATCCGACCCGTTGCCGAGGTTTCGTCGGATGCGACGGACGCGTCGGCAGCGGCGATCCGGATCTTCTCCGGACGGATCGTGAACGTTCCCGCCTCGCCGACGATCGCCCGGGCGACCTCGCCGCGAAGCAGGTTCGAGGTCCCGACGAAGCCTGCCACGAACGGGGTGCGAGGTCGCTCGTAGACCTCGGCCGGTGCGCCGATCTGCTCGATCCGCCCGCGGTTGAAGACCGCCAACCGATCGCTCATCGTCAGCGCCTCTTCCTGATCATGGGTCACGTAGATGAACGTGACGCCGACCTGCTGCTGGATCGCCTTCAGCTCGATCTGCATCTCCTCGCGGAGCTTCAGGTCGAGGGCGCCGAGCGGTTCGTCGAGGAGGAGCACGCGGGGCCGGTTGACCAGGGCACGAGCGAGCGCGACGCGCTGTCGCTGTCCGCCCGAGAGCTGGCCGGGCTTCCGACGCTCGTAGCCCGTGAGCCGGACCATGTCGAGCGCCTCTCCGACCCGCCGGGCGCGCTCCGGCTTCGGGACCTTGCGGACGAGCAGGCCGTACGCGACGTTGTCCCCGACGGTCATGTGCGGGAACAGGGCGTAATCCTGGAAGACGGTGTTGACGTCGCGGGCGAACGGCGGCTGGCTCGTGACGTCGACGCCGTGGAGGAGGATTCGTCCCTCGGTCGGCAGCTCGAAGCCCGCAATCATCCGGAGCGTGGTCGTCTTGCCGGAGCCGGACGGGCCGAGCATCGAGAAGAACTCACCGTCCCGGACGTCCAGATCGACGTGGTCGACCGCGACCAGAGGGAACGTGCCGCCGCCTCCCGGGATGGATCGCGCCACCCGACGACCGACGGCATCGTCACCAAAGGTCTTCGTGACGCCGTCCAGCCGGACCGCGGGCACGCGCTCGCGGCCTGCCGAGGCGACGGAGCTGCTCTCGGCGGCTGTGGCGGTCGGGGACGGGAGCGTCAAGCGGTCCTCGATCTGGGTTCGGAGGAGCAAACGAGCGTGCTCGACGCCGCATGAGCGTCCGGGACGGCGTGCGCGCAGAGCGATGCCGCACTGTGCGATTGAGCTCCGACCGATGTCAAGGCGGCACCGGCGCTCGTCGCGCGTGGCGCCCACGGACCGGCCCGCCCTTCCGGAGCCGGCGCTTCGAGGCCGGTGTTCCTAGACTCGCCCGGTGCGCCACGGACACGGTTCCTTCGTCATCGTGCTGGCCGCCGTCTCGGCGTGCCTCTCACTGTCCGCCTGCGACCCCGGCGCCGTGCCGCCGACCCCACCGATCCACGCGGGCTCGTCGGCTGCGCCGCGCGAGGTCAACGTGATCCTGAAGGATTGGGTGTTCGTCCCGGAGCCCGTCGATCTCGTGCCCGGCGAGACGGTCCTGCTCCACGTGGTGAACGGCGGCCTCGAGGTGCACGAGCTCGTGATCGGCGATCAGGCCGTTCAGGACGCGTGGGAGGCGGCGGAGGCCGCGAATGCCGATCCGCCACCCGGCCCGACGCCTGCGGTGAGCGTCCCGCCGGCCGTGGCCGGAGTTCGGGTCGTCGTGGCTTCCGGACAGCGGGTCGACCTGGCGTGGACCGTCCCCGACGCCGCGCGCACGGCGTCCCTGATCCTCGGCTGCCACATTCCGGGCCACTGGGCCAAGGGCATGCGCGGAAGCGTCCGGATCGCGGCCCCGGGAGCGTGACCGAGGACCCGGCCGCGGCACGGCGTCGCGGGGAGGCGCGGTGCTAGGATTCGGGTCCGCCTCACGACGGATCGCAGAAGGCCTCATCCCGGGTCGAGGAGTAAGGAACCACACATGACCTATGTGATCGCCGAGCCGTGCATCGACGTGCTCGACATCTCCTGCGTCTCGGTCTGCCCGGTCGACTGCATCCACTACGAGGAGGGCGTCGACCGGAAGCTGTTCATCGATCCGAATGAATGCATCGACTGCGGGGCCTGCGAGCCCGAGTGCCCGGTGAACGCCATCTTCCCGGAGGAGTCGCTTCCGGTCGAATGGGCGCAGTACACGAAGATCGATGCGACCTGGTACACGGACAAGGCCGCGGCGCGAACGGCCGTCGACGAGCTGAAGCCGCCCGGCTGACCGGCCACTCGGGGCGGCATGCGCATCGTCTCGCTCCTTCCCTCGGCAACCGAGATCGTGTGCGCCCTCGGGATGCGCGACGACCTCGTCGGGATCACCCACGAGTGCGACTGGCCGCCCGGTCTCGAGGGCATCCCGATCATGACGAGCAACGCCCTGGACCTCGCGGGGGCGAGCAGCCGCGAGATCCACCGGCGGGTCGGCGAGGCGGTCCACGGCGGCTCGGCGATCTATCGTCTGGACGAGCGGGCGCTCGAGGAGGCGGACCCGGACCTGATCCTGACCCAGGAGCTGTGCGCGGTCTGCGCAGTCGGCTATCGAGAGGTCAGCGAGGCCGTCCGCAGCTTCGAGACGGACATCACGGTCGTGTCGCTCGAGCCGACCTCGGTCGAGGGCATCCTGAACACGATCTCGACCGTCGGAGCGATGGCGGACGCGGAGGATGCCGCGGTCGAGCTCCTCGAGAGCCTGCGGGCCCGGCTCGGCGCCATCGAATCCAGGGCCCAGGAGCGACGCGAAGGGGGGTTCGGGGGGCCACGGGTCGTCGGCCTCGAATGGCTCGACCCGCCGTTCGCGGTCGGCCACTGGGTGCCCGATCAGATCCGCCGGGCGGGCGGCTGGGACCTTCTCGGTCATGACGGCCAGCCGGCCAGGCCGACGACCTGGGACGAGGTCGCCGAGGTCGACCCGGACCTGATCCTCCTGATGCCGTGCGGCTATCACCTGGGCGAGACGGTCGCGGATTGGAAGCGCACGCAGATCCCGGACTGGGTGGCGGACGTGGCCGCGATCCGGCGCGGCAATCTGATCGCCCTCGACGGCTCGTCGTACTTCTCGCGCCCCGGGCCGCGGGTGATCGATGGGATCGAGATGCTCGCGGAGATCTTCGATCCGGAAGCGTTCGTCGACATCTCCCCGCCCACCGGGTGGACCCCGATCCTGTGACCGTCAACGGGCCGGCGATCGAGCCACGGGCCACGTTCAACTGCCTGTGGTGCGGCCGGGAATGGACGGTCCGCGGGCCGGACGACCTCGAGGGCTATGCGCGGCTCTGTCCCGACTGCCTTGGAAAGGCGGGCGACAACCCGTTCCTGCGATTCCGCCTGCGCTCGGCGCTGGAAGCGCGGGCCGGTGTCGCGGTGGGAAGTGCGACAGGGGACGAGGCTTCGACCGAGGTCGCGCCGGGCGACGTCGGTCCGAGCGCGGACCACCACCGGGCGATGATCGACTACTACACCGCCCGAGCGGCCGAGTACGACGACTGGTACCTGCGCCGCGGCCGGTACGAGCGCGGCCCGATCCACGACGCGGCCTGGAACGCCGAGCTCGATGCGGCCGGCCGGTGGCTCGACGGCCTGCCCCTGTCCGGCCGGATCGTCGAGCTCGCCGCCGGCACGGGGTGGTGGTCGCCGCTCCTCGCATCGAAGGGGGAGCTCTGGCTGTACGACGCCGCGGAGGCTCCGCTCGAACGTGCCCGCGAGCGCCTCCTGGCCCACAAGCTGCGGGCGCACATCCATGTTCGCGACGCCTGGGCGGCGCCCGAGGGCGAGCCGGCCGACGGCCTGTTCGCCGGCTTCTGGCTGAGTCATGTGGCGCGTGACCGGACGGGCGCGTTCCTCGAGGTCGCGAGTCGCTGGCTTCGCCCCGGTGGCCGGCTGGCGATCATCGACTCGCTGCCCGACCCCCAGTCGGGTGCCGCGGACCATCTGCCGCCGTCGGGCGACCTGGCGATCCGCCGACTCGACGACGGACGGGAGTTCACGATCGTCAAGGTCCATCGCACGGCACAGGAGATCGAGGCCGCACTGCAGATGGCCGGGTTCGAGGACGTCGCAGTGAGGTCGACCGGCCGCTTCTTCGTACTGGCAACCGGCGTCCGGCGCGGAGCCGGCTGACGCGACCGAACCGTCGGTTCCCGTTCCGCGCGGCGCGCTGACGAGGGTCGCGAATCGGAACGGCCGTGCGATACTCCGGCGTCATGACGCCCCACAGCGAGCGCACGATCGCGACGGTCGGCTCCGGAGTGATGGCCGAGGCGATGATCGCCGGGCTGCTCCGCGGCGAGCTGGTCGCACCGCACCAGATGGTGGCGAGCCATCCCCGCGCGGAGCGACGCGAACAGCTTCGCTCGGAATACGGCATCCGGGTCGTCGCCGACAACCTCGAGGCCGTCGACGGGGCCGACGTCATCGTCCTCGGCATCAAGCCCCAGATGCTCGGCCGTGTCGGCCGCGAGATCGGGCCGGCGCTGCGTCGCGGCCAGGTGGTCCTGTCGATCCTGGCCGGCGCGACGACCACGGCGCTGACCGGGACCCTCGGCCACGACCAGGTCATCCGGGCGATGCCCAACACGCCGGCGCGCCTGGGCAAGGGCGTGACCGTCTGGTCCGCGACGCCCGAAACCACGCCGGAGCAGCGCGAGCTCGCCGCGTTCCTGCTCGAGGCCCTCGGCATGCAGGTCGAGGTCGACGACGAGAAGATGGTGGCGATGGCGACGGCCGTCTCGGGAACCGGGCCGACCTACGTGTTCCTCGTGATGGAGGCACTGATCGACGCCGCGGTCCACCTCGGCTTCCCGCGCCACGTGGCGCACGACCTCGTCGTCGAGACGCTCGAGGGGAGCACCCTCTTCGCGAAGCAGTCGGCGATGCACCCGGCCGAGCTGCGGAACATGGTCACATCGCCCGGCGGAACGTCGGCCGCGGCGCTCCACGAGCTCGAATCCGGCCGCCTGCGGACGGTCCTTTCGGAGGCGGTCTGGGCGGCGTACCGACGGACGAACGAGCTCGGCGAGCAGCTCGAGGCCAGTGTCAGGCGCTCGGCACCAGAGTCACCGTCGCGCGGATGACGGCGGTGGCTGCCGATCGCGCCGTCGACCTCCGGCGCGAACCGCTCGCGGGCCTGCGGGCGATCGACTTCCGCGCACCGGACCGCGACTACTGGGCGGACGAGGCCGAGATCTCCGACCGCTTCGTCGCGAGCTGGGCAGGCCTCGACGACGCCGCGTGGCGGCTGCCCGGCGCGGCGCCGTCGGACGCCGGCGGGCCTGACTGGTCGCTTCTCGATCACGTCGCCCATGTCGTCGATTGGCACGAGCTCGCCACCGACTACATCGCGAAGGTGATCGACGGCGCCGAGTGGCCGTCCGATGACGACTACAGCGCGGGAGACTTCGACACGTTCAACGAGTCGCGGCGCCCGCTCTTCGCGGACATCGCCCCGGCCGACCTCCGCCGTCGCGCGCAACGCGCCCGCAGCGGCGTCCTGGCGGTGGCCCATCGCCTCCCGGCACGCACGATCCGGACGGACGCCGCGTGGGGCTGGGTCCACCAGGTCCTCCACGGCCACGAGCTCGACCACCTCGCGGTCGTCGAGCCGTGGACCGACGCGCTTCGTCAGCGACAGGCCCGGAACGATCCCTTCGGCCTCGATCCGCAACCCGTCCATGGGAATCTTCCGGAGGCCCTCGAGCGGTTCTGGACGGACGAGGCATCGATTCTCGAGCTGTTCGGGACGACGATCGACGCGCTCCCGGATGCGAACTGGACCCGGCCGACGGACGGCGACTGGACGGTCGCCG
This sequence comes from Candidatus Limnocylindrales bacterium, assembly GCA_036264795.1. Taxonomy (GTDB): domain Bacteria; phylum Chloroflexota; class Limnocylindria; order Limnocylindrales; family CSP1-4; genus CF-46. Next base: position 5,867 of record DATAQF010000150.1, read on the forward strand.
ACCACGTCGCGCACCTCGCCGGCTGGTTCGAGATCGCCGTGGATGCGCTCCGGCAGCACGCGGCCGGTGGTGGATGGATGGAGCTTCCGGCCGAGGGCCTCGACGTCTTCAACGATCGCCAGGTCCGATCCGCCCGCGGGACGGCCCCGGCCGCGCTCCGGCGCCGCTACGAGACGGGTCTCGCGGCGCTTCGTGGCGCCGTGCGGGCCATGACCGAGGAGGAATGGCTCGACCCGGAGGGCTTCAGCTGGGCATACGAGGATCTCCACGGACACGTCCGCATTCATCTCGCGATGATCGCCCCGTGGGCCGCACGCGCCGGCTGGCCGGTCGGGGAGCGGCGTTGAGTCGCGGACCCGTCTCGGGCTGGTCGCAATCACCGTTCAACCGGCCGCTGTCACCGATGGACCGGCCGCCACGAATCGACCAGCCGGCGCACTCCGGCCGAAAGGGATGGACACGATGAGGCAGGCGGATCGTGCCGGCGGGGCGAGCTCGGCGGCACTCGTTGCCGCCGCGGGTGGGTTGACGATCGAGCGAATCGTCGCCGTCGACTCGCCCCGAGAGATCCGCCTCCACCCGCGCGACCGTGTGGCCGTGATGACGGCCGAAGGAGGTGGCGCCCGACAGCTCTTCACGGTCTCGCTTCGGACGGGTGCGCGGACGCAGATCACGGGGTCCGAGAAGGACGTCTCCGATCCGCAGTGGTCCCCGGACGGCCGGCGGGTCGCCTACGTCCGCGGCGAGGAGATCCGGATCGTCGACATCGATGGCGGCCGCGACGTGCTCGTCGCCGGCCACCCGGCCGGCGTCAGCCTCCCCCGCTGGTCGCCCGACGGCCGGCGGATCGCGTTCGTCTCACGCCGACGGGGCTGGGCCCAGGCATGGCTCGTCGACGCGCCGGTTCCGCGTCGCGGCCGACCGGCAAAGGATCCCAAGCCGCCCGAACCGCGCGCCCTCACTGCCACTGGGGTCGACGTCGAGGACCTCGAGTGGAGCGCCGACGGCGCCGATCTTGCCGTCGTGACGTTCCGCGGACCCGACCACGCGGTCGGCGAGATCCATCTCGTCAACGTCGCGACGGGCGAGGAGCGACGGATCGCCGGTGGCCAGAAGGAATGGGCAGCGGGGCCCCGCGCGATGCCCGGCGGTGGATTCCTCTACCTGTCCGATGCCGACGGCTGGTTCCAGGTGGTCCGTCTCTCCGCCGATGCCCGAAACCGGACCGTGCTGACGACCGGCGCCCGCGAGCACGGCGAGACGAGCGGTGGCTACGGGTTTGCGCCCCTGCCGTCGCCGGACGGCAGCCGGTTCGCCCACGTCGAGATCCACGACGCGCTCGTCGATCTGGTCGTCACGCCGATCGGCGGCAGCACGCCTGTGAAGCGGGGCCGCGGCCGACCACCGAAGAACCCACCGCCGGTCGTGGCGGCGGGCGCCGGGGCAGTCGTCAATCCGTGGCCCGGACTCTGGCGCGGGATCGGTTGGACGCCGGACGGGGCCTGGATCGCGGCGATCGGCGAGAGCGAGACGAGGCCCCAGGACCTGTGGCTCCTCCCCGTCCCCGGCGTCGCGCCGGCCGGCTCTCGGGCCCGCCAGGTGACGAGCTCGATGCCGGCCGTCCTGGCCGCGGCGTTCGCCCCGGACCGCACGATCGCCGGCGAACGGATCAGCTTCAAGGCCCGCGACGGCCAGCGCATCGAGGGCACGCTCTGGCGGCCCGCCGGGGCGACGGGGAAGCGCGGCGGACGTCGGGTCCCGACGGTCGTCCATCCGCACGGCGGACCGACCTGGCAGGCGTACCGGGCGTGGGTCCCGTTCAAGCAGCTGCTCGCGCGGGAGGGCTTCGCCTTCCTGGACATCGACTTCCGCGGCTCGACCGGCTATGGCCGCGACTTCCGGAACGCGAACAAGGGCGAGTGGGGTCACGCCGACGCGTTCGACATGATCGACGGTGCCCGATGGGCGGCGAGCCAGCCCTGGTCCGACGGCCGGATGGCGATCTACGGCGGCTCATACGGCGGGTACCTCGTGCTTGCGGCCCTCGTCGAGGAGCCGGGGCTATGGGCCGCCGGCGTCGACCTGTACGGCGACTCGGAGATCGCCGAGAGCTACCGCCACGGGGATCGGCCGGGCCGTCTCGACCTGCGCCGCCAGATGGGATCACCCGACGACCCGGCGCTCGCCGAGGTCTACCGGCGCGGCTCGCCCGTCTACCGTGCGGAGCGGATCGAGGCGCCGCTCCTCATCCTGCACGGCCGCAAGGACAAGCGGGTCGTTCCGCTGATGTCCGAGCGGATGATCGAGGCGCTCGAGATCGAGGGCAAGCACCACGAGGTTCACTGGTACGACGACGAGGGACACGGCTGGGAGAAGCGCGAGAACAAGCGCGATGGCTTCAACCGGATCCGATCATTCCTTCGCCGCCACGTCCTCGACGAGCCCGAGCCCGAGCCGGAGGATCCTGCAACCGGGAACAAGCCCTCCGGGCGCGCCATCGGACCTCGGCGCTAGCTCGATCCGCCCGATAGACGGCCCGGCCGGCGGTGCCGGCGGCGCCCGATGCCTCCGCCGCTCCACGTGCTCCCGCCGGCCTGCGCGTCGCGACCCTCGCCGTTGAGGTTGGGGGGACGATCGTCGTTCTCATCGCGTTTCGGGATGACGCTGATCTGGCCGTTGGTCTCGAGGAACACGTACAGCGCTTCCTCGGCGCTGAGGAGCTGGTTCTGGCGAAGGGCGACCTGCAGCTCACGCTCGCTGATCCCCTCGTTGCGGAGATTCTCGTACAGGATCCGGCCGTGGTCGACGAGGAGGGTCGGCTCGCCGTCGAGCGCGTTGCGCAGCGCCTCCCAGCGATCGGCAGCCCGGTGCAGGAGGAGGTCGAGGACGAGGATGACGCCGGCCGCGATCAGCCCGGCGATCAGGGACGTGTTCTGGCCGACCATCGCGTTCTGGACCGCGTTCGCGATGACGAGCAGGACGACGAGATCGAGGGTCGAGAGCTGGCCGGCCTCCCGTTTCCCGAGGAGGCGGAACCCGATCACGAGGGACACGTACACGATCGCCGTTCGGAGGATGACGCCGGGGAGGTCGTCGCCGAGATCGGGGATCGTCACAGGGCGATCCTAGTCGACCGACCGAGCCGCTACCATCGATTCGTGGCCGTTCCGTCCGCCCTGCGTGCCGTCTCGGAGCGGGCGATGCGATCCTCGCTGCTGTGGCTGTCGCGGCGCCGCGCGCTCGGCCGGTTCGCGACTCGACTCCCCGTGACCCGTTCGATGGTCGCTCGCTTCGTTGCCGGCGAGACCCTGCCCGAGGCCATCGTCGCGCTGGAACGGCTCCACGCAGGCGGGTACCGGACGACGGTCGACGTCCTGGGCGAGGCCGTCACCTCGGCCGCTGCGGCTGCGGCGGCCGCGGATACGTACCTCGAGACGCTCGACGCGCTCGCCGCCCGCGGGCTCGACCGCAACGTCAGCGTGAAGCTCAGTCAGATGGGGCTCGGCCTCGGCGTGGACGTCTGCCGGGTGAACGTCGAGCGGATCCTCACCCGGGCCGCCACGCATGACGCCTTCGTCCGGATCGACATGGAAGACCACACGACGACCGACGCGACACTGGCGATCTGGCGCGCCGTCCGGCCGATCAACGCCGATCGCGGCGATTCCGGGGTCGTGACCCAGGCCGCGCTCCGTCGCAGCCCAGGTGACGTCGACGCGCTCATCGCCGAGGGAGCCCGGATCCGGCTGTGCAAGGGCGCGTACGTCGAGCCGGCGTCCGTCGCGTACCCGGAGAAGGCCGACGTCGATGCGGCCTACGCGACGTTGATGGAGCGCCTCCTTCGCGACGGCACGTTCCCGGGGATCGCGACCCACGACGAGCGGCTGATCGCTCAGGCGGTTGCGTTCGCGAAGGCAAACGCCATCGGACCGGATCGGTTCGAGTTCCAGATGCTGTACGGCGTGCGACGAGACCTCCAGGAGCGGCTCGTCCGGGCCGGATTTGGGGTCCGGCTGTACGTGCCGTTCGGGACGGAGTGGTATCCGTACTTCATGCGCCGCCTCGCCGAGCGTCCGGCGAACGTCGCCTTCGTCCTCCGGAACATCCTCCGGGAAGGACGCGACCGCCCGGTCGTGCCGCCGACGTGAGCTCGTCGGCCGAGTCGCGGTCGCGGGGGAATCGAAGAGCCGCCCGTGGGCCCGGGCGGCTCGTTCGTGATGGTCGCGGCGGGTGCGTGCCCGCCTGAGGTCCGCGGACCTACTTCCAGCGCTGGCCGGCTTCGAGGACGAGTGCCGAGCTGGCGATCGCCGAGAGGACGAGCAGGACGCGGAACGCCTGGAGCTTCAGTGTCTTCATGGGGCGGGTCCTTCCTTCGCGCGCACTGCCGTTGCGCGGAAA
>DATAQF010000182.1:0-5725 GCA_036264795.1 Candidatus Limnocylindrales bacterium
CGGCGAGGGCACCCTCGACCAGGCCCGGCATCGCCCCATCGCCCCAGCGCGAGCCGAGAACCCGTGCCGGGCCGGTCGTCAACGCCCCGATCGCCCGGGCGAGCGGGACCAGACCGGCGTCGACCGCCGCAAGAACGAGCCCGAGCGCCGTCTCGATGCCGCTGATCCCGTTGGCCGCGAGCCCGAACTCGACGTCCTTGTCGACAGCGGCGTGGGGCGCGTGGTCGGTGGCGATCGCGTCCGCGGTGCCGTCGAGCAGCGCATCCCGGCAGGCGGCCGCGTCGAGGACACTCCGGAGCGGCGGGTTGACCCGCAACGACGAGGCGTACGGTGCCGTGGTCATCTCCGCTCCCGCATGTGCCCACGGATCCCCGTCGCCCTCCCACGCCCAGCGGCGTGCGCCGGCGAGCCACTCGTCGCTGAGCGCCAGGTGGTGCGGTGTCACATCGCACGTCACCCGCAGGCCCGCGGCCTTCGCCCGGCGAACGAGCTCCAAGGAGCCGGTGGTCGAAAGGTGGGTCAGGTGAAGCCGGGCGTCCGGCACATCCCGAAGCACCTCGGCGAGGATCGCGAGATCCCGGGCGACGATCGCCTCCTCGGCCGCCGCGGGCCAGCCCCGCAGCCCGAGCACGGTCGCGACGTAGCCCGCGTTCGCCTCGGCGCCGCCGGTCTGGCTCGCATCCTCCGCGTGCTCGACGAGAGGCAGCCCGAGCGAGCCGGCGTAGGCCAGCGCACTCCGGACGAGAGTCGCCGACGCGACGCAGGCTCCGTCATCGGAGAAGCCGACCACGCCGGCATCCGCCAGCTCACCCAAGGCCGCGAGCCCCTCCCCCGCCCGACCGGCGGTGATCGCCCCATAGGCCAGGGCTCGGACCGGCGAGCCCGATTCGAGGGCGGCCGCCCGGATTCTCGCGAGGATCGCGGGGTCGTCGAGCGCCGGGGCCGTGTTCGGCATCAGGCAGACGGTCGTGAACCCGCCATGGGCGGCGGCAGCCAGACCGGACGCCACCGTCTCGGCATCCTCGTTTCCGGGCTCCCGGAAGTGCGCGTGCAGATCGACGAATCCCGGTGCGACGACAACCCCGCGATCGTCGACCCCATCGGCCTCGTGATCGTCGAGCCACGTCACGGCTTCGATCACCCCGTCGCTGACGACGATCTCGCCGGGACCCTCACGCCCGGCCGCCGGATCGACGAGCCACGCGCGCGAGATCTCGAGCTCCCGCACCAGCGCGCCGATCTCGCCGGCCGCTCCGATCGGGGACGGCGCCCGAGCCACGGTCACGCCCGGACCGTCCCCGCGAGCAGGTACAGGAGCGCCATCCGGACGGCGACGCCGTTCCGGACCTGGTCCTCGATCACCGATTGCGTGCCCGCCGCGACGTCCGGTGCGATCTCGACGCCCTCATTCATCGGTCCGGGATGAAGGACGACGGCATCGGGCCGAGCCGCCGCGAGCCGCTCTTTCGTGAGGCCGTACCGGGCGGCGTATTCCCGGAGCGAGGGCAACAGGCCGGCGGCCATCCGCTCCTTCTGGATCCGCAGGGCCATGACCGCCTCCGCGTCCCGGAGCGCGTCGTCGATCGACGACGTCACGTGGAACCGCCGCCCGGCGGCGCCGTGACCTGCCCACGCCTCGAACCCGCGGAGCAGCGTCGCCGGCCCGCACAGCCAGACGTCGGCTCCCGCCGCGGTCAGGGTCCAGAGGTTCGATCGCGCGACCCGCGAGTGGAGGACGTCGCCGAGGATCACCACCTTGCGGCCGACCAGAGACGTGCCACCGAACCGCCCGCGCAGCGTGTAGAGGTCGAGCAGTGCCTGCGTCGGGTGGGCGTGCCAGCCGTCGCCGCCGTTCAGCACCGAGCCCGAGAACGTCTCCGCGGCGAGATACGGCGCACCCGACATCGGGTGGCGAATCACGAGCAGCTGCGCCCCGAGCGCCTCGACGGTACGGACCGTGTCGATCAGCGACTCGCCCTTCGTGACCGACGACGTCGCCGTCGCGATGTTCACGACGTCCGCCGACAGGTTCTTCGCCGCGACCTCGAACGAGACCCGCGTCCGTGTCGACGCCTCGTAGAAGAGGATGGTCACGTTCCGGCCACGCAAGGCCGGGACCTTCGCGATCGGACGGGCGAGCACCTCGCCCATCGCATCGGCGGTCCGCATGACGAGCTCGATGTCCGGCCACGAGAGGACGTCGACGTCGAGGAGGTGGCGATGCCGCCAGGCGACGGGCTGCTCCTGCGGGGGCGAATCGACGACCGGGACCTCGAGGGCTTCCTTCGCCTCCTGGGTCTCCCGGTCGACCATGGTCATCCGACGGGCGCCGCCGCGGCCTCGACGGCTCGATCGATGAGCACCCCGTCGTCCCCGTCGATCTCGGCGAGCTGGACCTTGACGACTTCTTCGCGTGACGTCGGAACGTTCTTGCCGACGTGGTCCGCCCGGATGGGCAGCTCGCGATGGCCGCGATCCACGAGGACAGCCAGGCGGATCGCCTGCGGCCTCCCGAAGTCCACGAGCGCGTCCATCGCCGCTCGAATCGTGCGCCCCGTGTACAGGACGTCGTCGACGAGGACCACCGTCGAGCCGTTGAGATCGAACGGAAGGTCGGTGCCCTTGACGATCGGCTGCTGGGCCACGAGCGAGAGATCGTCGCGGTAGAACGTGATGTCGAGCGCCCCGACCGGGACGTCCACGCCCTCGTGCTCCGCGATCGATTCGGCGATGCGCCGGGCCAGCGGCACGCCCCGCCGTTGGATCCCGACGAGCGCCAGACCGGCCGTCCCGGCCTGCTTCTCGACGATCTCGTGGGAGATCCGAATCGTCGCTCGACGGATCTCGTCCGCGGTCATGATCTGGCGGCCGGTCATCGCTCCTTCCCGGGCCTCTCGGGGCTCCCATGCGGCCTCACGGGGCCGTTCGAAGGGGTTGCGATGAAGGATACCCCAGCCCATGCCGAGCTCGGGTCGGCCACGATCCGGCCCGAGCCAGGACGCGAGACATCGTCCGGCCCGGTCGGCGCGGCGCGGACCCGCTGGGCCGGCGTCAGTAGACCGAGACCGTCACCTTGGTCGTTCCGGACCAGGACGGGCAGCCGCAGATCGCGAAGAAGTCGGGCGTGTACAGGTCGACGATCCGCCCGAGGCCGGCGTTCGCCGAGGGACCGTAGTCGCTGATCACCCGCTCGAGGCATCCCCCGCCGCCGCACACGATCACCGTCGTGCCGCGCGGCAGGCGCATCGCCGTCGTGCCGTTGCCGTAGAACGTCGCGACGCCGCTCAGCCGGTAGCGCGGCGGCTTGAGCGCCGATCCGCTTGGTGGCGCGGGCAGGATCACGCTCGGTCGAACCCGGACGAGACGGACGGGAGCGCTGCCCGGGTCCGTGAACATCGTCGACTCGCCGACGTGACCCGCCGAGACCAGGGCGTCATCGAGCGGCGCGACGGCGAGATCCGCCACCGCGAGCGCCGGGACCTGGACCGACTGGAACGCGGACGGGTCGACGGCGGTGGCGAGACTCGGTCCAGCCGATCCGGCGATGCCCGGCAGCGCGCCCAGGGCGAGGGCGGCAGTGAGCGCCGCGCCCGCGACCAACCTGGGGGGTCGCACGATCCGCGCACGATACCCGTTGTCCGGCGGTTGTGCGCATCCACGCGCGAGGTTCGACGCGATGTCTCGCGTGGCGCACTCGGCCCCCGAACGGGCCCTCCGGGATGGCCGTTCGACGCCCCGCCAAGGCGATCAGCGAATCACGATCACCTTACCCGGCACACCTTCGACCTCGCCGGTTCCCTGATCCGTCCACGCGAAGACGAAGATCCGACCCTCGCCGGATCCGCTCTTGGCTGGCTCGGCCCAGACGATGCGGCCCTTGCCGATCGCGAAGCCGGCTTTGGCGAGTCGGCCGTCGACGAGCGGCTTCTTCAGGTCGATCTGGCCGCTGAACGAGTCGACGGCGTAGACGCTGAGCCGGCCAACGCTCGGATCCGTGTCGTCCGCGATCCACACGGCGAGCCGCGTTCCCGTTTCATCCCAGCGGGCGTCCCAGTCGCTGATGTGACCGGCCACGATCGTCGTCTCGTTGCGAGTCCTCGCCTGGTCCAGGGAGGCGGCGGCCGACGGATCGCTGCTTGCGGCAGCATCCGCACCACCGGAGGCCGCGGCGCTTGCAGATTCCGAGCCGCCCGAGGTCGTCGAGCCGCTGCCTGCTGCCGAAGCGCTCGGCGACGGAGACGCCCCGGCCGTGCCGTCCGCGCCGGACCAGGCGCCCACGACCAGACGGCCGGCATCGGGGGCAAATCCAGGCCCGTCGAGCGTCGGTCGGAGCGTTCCGGTCCAATAGACCGCCTGCCGGCTCGACGGATCGACGGTAGGACGCCAGGCGGGGCCGACCTCAGGCCGCATCGTCTGCTTCCCGCTCTGGGCATCGATGACGAACGTCGTTGGCAGCGTCCCGTTCGGGGTGTCGACTGCAGTGCTCCCGACGATCACGTCGCCGCTCCAACCGCCGAGCTCCGAGCGGTGATCCTGCGTGACCGGATGGGCCTCGGCTCCGCCGGCGACGCGCCACAGGTAGATGTCCGGGCCGGTCGAGCCATCCGCGGGGCGGGCGGTGAACGCGAACCATGTCCCGCTCGGCGAGTACGAGGCGCTCTGCCCGACCACGATCACGTCACGGGCGATCTCGACCGTGCCGGGCGACGTCGGTGACGCGCTGATCTCGACGGAAGGGACCACGCTCGGGGTCGCCGAGGGGGGCGGTGCGGGGCTCTGGCTGGGGGACGACGGGGCCGGCGTGCTGCTCGTGGTGGCCCGTGCCGTTGCGGATGGCGTGGCCGACGGCGTGGTCGCGGGCGACGACGGTGCCTCGCTCGAAGGAGGCGGGCTCGCCGAGGTGGCCGCAGGCGAAGCGAGGCTGTGGACCGAGACGTTATCGGTCTGGGCGCTGCCGCCGTTCCCCACGACGACCACCTGGTCACCGTCCGGCGACCCGATGACGGACTTCGCGGTGCCGTTCAGGTCGACTCGTCGCTTCTCGGTGGGTGCCGTGGTCGGGCACGGGCTTGCCGCGTCCGGGCAGACCTGCTCGATCCTCGTGCTGGAGATCTCGTAGTTGCCGTTGCTGTCCTGGGTCACCCACTCCACGGTGTCGTGGGGCACGGGCATCGGGGTCACGCCAGGGTTCGGCGTTCCGTGCCCCGCGGTCGCAGCGGCGCTTGTGGTTCCTGGGAGTGACGACGCCGTCGCGCCGTCGCCACCGGGACGCTGGGAGGAGGTCAGCGTCCCGACGACGACGGCAACGACGAGCGCCGCGCTGAGGAGGGCATAGGGAGCGAGGAGGGAGCGCGGCCTCCGCCGACCGGCGGATCGGTCGCGAAAGGTGGCCTCATGTTCGATCGCCGCGGCAGTCCGGGCCCACAGGTCGCGCGGCGGAACCGGCTGCCGCGCTGCCAGGGTTCGGAGCTCGCTTCGCTGGGCGGCGTAGGCAGCTGCCACGTCACGGCATGCACGAAAGGTGGCAACGTGGTCGTCGAGCCAGCTCGCCTCCGCCGGATCGAGCGGGCCGTCGAGGCGCTCCGCGGCGCGGACGCGTGCCCGGGCGTGAGCGTCGGGCCAGGCGTCGGGGCGAGGCGGCCGGCCGCCACGAAGGTTCATCGCGTGGTCCCGGTGCCCCGTCCGTTGCTCGCCCGAAGCGCCTTCGCATCGGCCTCTTCTTCGG
>DATAQF010000228.1:0-10718 GCA_036264795.1 Candidatus Limnocylindrales bacterium
CGACCTCGTGGTGCGGGAGACCGAGCCGGGCTTCGCCGGCGATACCCAGACCGGCGCCCGGAAGCCGGCGACGACCGAGACGGGCCTCGTCGTCACCGTGCCGATCTTCGTCGAGGAAGGCGACACGATCCGCGTCGACACCCGGACCGGGGAGTACCAGACCCGAATCTAACGGCCTGACTCGGCAACCCGCTGGCCGCCCGCTGCACGCCGGCCGCGCGCTGCAGACCGCCCGACTACGATGGCCGTGATGAACGACCGCGCTCGATTGCCGGGCTGGGACGCGATCGGCGACGAGCCCGACACGCGATCGACACTCGCGTCGGCTCAACCGACGAGCGCCCAGCCGCCGGCTGCGCCGCCGGGCACCTACGGCCTCCGGATCCTCGCCGTCAGCGAGGTCGCTCGGGCGATTCGCGACGCGGTCCGGTCCGATCCGCGACTGGCCGACGTGTGGGTCGAGGGTGAGGTCGGCCGAGTCACGGTGAGCAGCGCCGGCCACGCCTACTTCACCCTGAAGGACGCCCGCAGCGCGATCGCCTGCGTCTGGTTCAGCGACGACCGAGCCCGCTCCGCGTTCCAGGCTCAGGCCGGGCTGCGCATCGTCGTCCACGGCCGGGTCGACCTGTTCGAGCAGCAGGGCGCCGTCCAGCTGTACGTCGAGTCGATCCAGCCGGCCGGTTTTGGCGACCTGGCGATCCGGTTCGAGGCGTTGAAGGCCCGGCTCGACGCCGAAGGCCTGTTCGACTCCGCTCGCAAGCGACCCCTCCCGGCACGACCGACGACGATCGCCGTCATCACGAGCCCGACAGGCGTCGTGTGGCGCGACATTGCCACCGTCCTGTCCCGCCGCTGGCCGATGACGCGGGTCATCCTGGTCGCCTGCAAGGTCCAGGGCGACGACGCCCCGGAGAGCATCGTCGCCGCCTTCCGCCGTCTCGAACGCTGGCTCGCAGGCGACGCGGCCGCGACCGACCCCGGCGACCTGCCACAGGTCACGATCCTGGCGCGCGGCGGGGGGTCGCTCGAAGACCTCTGGTCGTTCAACGACGAACGGGTCGTCCGGGCCGTGGTCGGGCACCGCCTGCCGGTGGTCTGCGGCGTCGGGCACGAGGTCGACGTGACGCTCGCGGACTTCGCCGCCGACGTCCGCGCCGCGACGCCATCAGCGGCGGCCGAGCTGGTCGTCCCGGACCGCGCGGACTGGCTGGCGGCGTTTCGTCGGGCCGGGGAGCGGACCGCGGCCGCGGTGGGCCGCACCCTCGACCACGCCCGCCGGGAGCTCGGGGCGGAGCGTCGTGCCCTGGATCGCCTCGATCCCCGGGCCCAGGTGGCGGCGGACCGCGAGCGCGTCGGGCTGCTCCTCGATCGCGCGGTGCGGGTCGCCGATGCGGCGCTGGAACGGCGCCGAACGGCGCTCGCCTCGGCGTCCGCCGACATTCCGCGACCGCTGCTCCAGCGACTCGCCGCCGCACGCTCGACCCTCGATGCGGCGGCGTCGGCCCTGGCCGTGCTCGGCCCCCAGGCAACGCTGGACCGTGGCTACGCGATCGTCCGCCGCGGCGTCGACGGGACGATCGTTCGGGCCCCCCTCGATGCCCCGTCCGGCACGAAGCTCGCGATCCGGGTCGCCGATGGGGAGCTGACCGCGGAGTCGACGTGACGGACATCGCCGCCGTGGTGGCGGTCGCCGGCATCGTCCTGGTGGCGGGGATTCGCCTTGGTATGCTCGTCGCGCCGCGACTGGCGCGATGGACCGATCGTGCCGATCGCGCCGATGAGGACCCGTATGACGACTGAGCCAGCCACGTCCAGCGCTGCGGGCAGCGATGATCCCGCGATCGCGGCACTGACCTTCGACGACGCGTTCGCCGAGCTTCGGGCGGCGGTCGCGGAGCTCGAGGCAGGCGGCCTGACCCTCGAGGACACGATCGCCCGGACCGAACGCGCGGTGGCGCTCCAGCGCCATTGCGAACGGCTCCTCGGGCAGGCCGAGCTGCGGGTGAAGCAGCTGGTCAGCCGTCCCGGCGGGGGTCTCGAGGCGCGGGACATCGACGCCGAGGATGCGACCGAAGCCTGACGGGGCGACGATCCGTCGCAGCCCGCAGCATGAATTCGTCTGAGGGGCGACCATCCGCCCAGCACCTCATGCCTCAACTGGAGCCCCCTGTCCGTGCCGATCCTTCCCAACCTTCGCGGTCCGGCCGACCTTCGCGACCTGACCGAGGCTGAGCTCACCGAGCTCGCCGCGGAGATCCGCGAGACGATCATCGCCACGGTCGCCACGACCGGCGGCCATCTCGGGAGCAGTCTCGGGGTCGTGGAGCTCACGATCGCGCTCCATCGCCTGCTCGACTCGCCACGCGACCGCGTCGTGTGGGACACGGGTCACCAGGCCTATCCCCACAAGCTCCTGACCGGGCGCTTCGAGCGGTTCGGGACGCTCCGTCAGCTCGGTGGCATCGGTGGCTTCCCGCGGCGGAGTGAATCCGAGCACGACGTCTTCGACGGCGGTCACGCCGGGACCGGCCTCTCGATCGGGCAGGGCCTCGCCACCGCTCGAGACATCCGTCACGGCCGCGAGCGGATCGCCGTCGTCGTCGGGGACGCGGCCATCACGAGCGGGCTCAGCCTCGAGGCGCTCAACGACATCGGCCAGCGGAAGACGCAGCTGCTGATCGTCCTCAACGACAACGAGATGTCGATCAGCCCGACCGTCGGTGGCCTCTCGACGTACCTCAGCCAGATCAAGCTGTCGGGAACGTGGCAGTCGAGCAAGACCGCGTACGACGAGCTCGTCGGGAGGATCCCCGGCGTCGGGCCGACGGTCCGCGAGCTCAGCCAGCGACTCCGTTCCTCGGTCGTGAATTTCGCCCAGCCCGGTCGGCTGTTCGAGGACCTCGGGATCACCTATATCGGACTTGTCCCGGGCCACGACCTCAAGGCGCTGCTCTCGACCTTCCAGTCGGCGCTCGAGCTTCGGGGGCCGGTCATCGTCCACGTCCGGACGCAGAAAGGCCATGGATTCCGGCCAGCGGAAGCCGACCAGGTCGGCTTCCACGGAGCGGCCCTGCCGCCGATGGCCGTCCCGGCTTCGACGAACGGCACGGGAGACCGAGATGCCGGCCACATGCCCAGTGAATCGATGGCCGATGACGCAGCGCCGGCATCCGCGGTCGCGAAGCCGCCGAAGAACCCGAACTACACCGCCGTCTTCGTCGGCGAGCTGATCGAGCGGGCGAAGGCCGATCATCGAATCGTTGCGATCACGGCGGGGATGCCGACCGGCACGGGGCTCTCGAAGTTTCAGGCGGTGTACCCGTCGCGGTTCATCGACGTGGGTATCGCGGAGCAGCATTCGGTTGCACTGGCGACGGGCCTGGCGATGGGTGGGATGCGGCCGGTCGTCGCGCTCTACTCGACGTTCCTCCAGCGCGCATTCGACCAGACCGTTCATGACGTGTGCCAGAACGACCAGCCCGTCCTGATCGCGGTCGACCGGGCGGGGCTCGTCGGAGAGGACGGAACGAGCCACCAGGGGATGTTCACGATCCCGGCGCAGCGGCAGCTCCCGAACCTGATCGTGGCGAGCCCGAAGGACGAACAGGAGCTTCGCTCGCTCGTCGTGACGGCGCTCGGCCAGGACCACCCATTCGCCCTTCACTACCCACGGGACCCCGGGTTCGGCCTGGCGCCGGTGGAGCCCGCCGAGATCCCGATCGGGCAGGCCGAGCTCCTGCGCGAGGGCCGCGATCTCCTCTTCATCGGATTTGGGCCGATCGTTGCCCGAGCGCTCGGGGCAGCCGACCGGCTGGCGGCCGACGGCTGGTCGATCGGGGTGATCAACGCCCGGTTTGCCAAGCCTCTCGACCGCGGGCTGATCCTCGAGCAGGCGCGCGGCAGGCGGCTCGTCGTGACGTTCGAGGAAAGTGTCGAGAGCGGCGGATTCGGCAGCGCCGTCCTCGAGGCGATCGAGGAGGAGCGGCTGGCCGATCCCGCTCTCCGCGACGTCCCGGTCCGGATCGTGGGCATCCCCGGCGGCGCGTTCGTCGACCACGGATCGGTGGCCGATCTCCGCCGGGTCCTCCGTCTCGATTCCGCCGGGCTCGCGGACCAGGTCAGCGAGACGCTCGACCGGATCGGCGCGAGCCCATCGTCGAGGCCGGTCCCCACGGCCGCCGCCGGCTGAGGCGTTCCGCGCGTTCCGCGAGCGGGGCCTCCCGTCGGTGAGCCGCGGTGAAGGCGGCTGTGCCACGATAGCCCGGTGAGTCGCGCGACCACCGAACGACCGCTCCGCCGGCGGCTGGACCAGCTCGTTGTCGAGCGGGGTCTCGCCGAGACGCGAGCAAAAGCCCAGGCGCTGATCCTCGCCGGACAGGTGCGGACGGGCGAGGGCGATGCCGTCCGGACGGACCGCAAGGCCGGCGATCTCATCGATGCCGCCGTCCCGATCAGCGTCGCCGCGCGAGGCCCCTGGGTGAGCCGCGGTGGTCACAAGCTGGCGGCGGCGCTCGACGCCTTCGGCCTCGATCCGAGCGGCCTCGTCTGCCTGGACGCGGGCGCCTCGACCGGTGGCTTCACCGACGTGCTCCTGCAGCGGGGGGCGAACCGCGTCCACGCCGTCGACGTCGGGCGGGGCCAGCTCGCGGATCGGATTGCCCGCGATCCGCGCGTCGTCGTCCACGATCGAACGAACGCGCGGAACCTACAGGCCGGCAGCCTCGGCGAGCCGATCGACCTCGCGGCGATCGACGTGTCGTTCATCTCGCTCGCGCTCGTGCTCGGTCCGGTCGCCTCGACCCTGCGGAACCCGGCGCAGTCGCCGGGCAGCCCGATCGTCGCCCTCGTCAAGCCGCAGTTCGAGGTCGGCAAGGGCGGGACCGACCATGGCGTGGTCCGGGACGCTGCCGTCCATGCCGATGTCCTGCGGCGGGTCGTGGACCAGGCGCGGGCGCTCGGGCTCGGGGCGAGGGCGATCATCGCCTCGCCGATCCTCGGTCCGGAGGGAAACCGCGAGTTCCTCGTTCATCTCCAGGCGGGACCGGGCTGTGCGGACATCGAGGCGGAAATTCAAGCCGCCACCGCGCGGCTCGGGGAGCGGGGCGACACGCCGTGACGATGAGCCGGATCGGGTTCGCCTACAACCCGACGAGCGACGCGGCGATCGAGCTTCGGGAGCGCGCGGCCGGCTGGTGCCGGATGCGCGGGATCGATCACTGGGCGGCTCCGGCCCAGGATTTCGAGCAGCTCTGCCGGGAGCTCGTGACGACCGACGTTCTCGTCGTCCTCGGCGGCGACGGGACGCTCCTCCGGGCGGCGCGGGCCGTGATCGAGGTCGACGTCCCCCTGCTCGGGGTCAATCTCGGCAAGGTCGGCTTCCTCTCGAAGGTCGAGGCCGGCGAGCTGGAGCTCGTTCTGGGGAAGCTGGCCGACGGCGCCTACGCGATCGACGAGCGCATGGCGCTGGCGGCACGGATCCTGCCGGCAGCCCAGCCCGCGGGGGATGGCGTCCATTACGCCCTCAACGACGTCGTCGTCGCGCGCGGCGCGCTGGCCCGGGTCGTGCGGCTCGACGTCGCGATCGGCGACACGCACGTGGCGACGTTCATTGCGGACGGGCTCGTCGTCTCCAGCCCGACCGGCTCGACCGGCTACTCCTTCAGTGCCGGCGGCCCGGTCGTGGACCCGTCGAGCCGGAACCTGATCGTGACCCCGATCGCGGGCTACCTCTCGGCCATTCGCTCGGTCGTCGTCGGGCCGAGCCAGGTCGTGCGCTGCCGCGTCGTCGACGCGAACGAGGCCATCCTCTCGATCGACGGACGGGAGGACCTCCCGCTCAGCGTCGGGGATGTCGTCGAGGTCCGGGCCCTCGAACGGCCGATCCGGCTTGTCGAGCCATCCGGCGGACAGCCGTTCTGGGACCTGTTCCGGCGGAAGGTCGAGCTGCTGCCGTCGTGACCGAGGCCACGCCGCGACGCGGCTCTCTTGCCGGTGGCCGGCTGCTCGAGCTGACCGTCACGGACCTCGCCCTGATCGAGCGGCTCCGGCTCGAGCTGGCCGACGGCCTGAACGTCTTCACCGGGGAGACCGGAGCCGGCAAGAGCCTTCTGATCGACGCGCTCGGCCTGGCGGTCGGGGCGCGCGCGGACACGACCCTCGTCCGGCACGGGGCGGAGACCGCGCGCGTGGCTGCGCTGTTCGATCGCGATCCGGAACCGCTCATCACCGCCCGCGAGGTCGCGACAACCGGCCGCTCCACGGCCCGGCTCGACGACGAGCCGGTCACGGCCGCCCGGCTGGCCGAGGTCGCCGGACCGCTCGTCGAGATCCACGGCCAGCACGACCAGCAACGGCTGCTCGACGAGCGCTGGCAGCGTGACCTCCTCGATGCGTTCGGCGGCCACGCCGAGCTGCGGGCCGGCCTCGGGAGCGCGGTCGCCCGATGGCGCGAGAACCGATCGGCCCTCGCGGAGCTCGAGCTCGACCCGCGCGAGCTGACGCGGCGCCTGGAGATTGCCGAGCACGAGGCGACCGAGATTGCGGCGGCGAACCTCCGGCCGGGCGAGGCCGGCGAGATCCGCAGCGCCCTCGAGGCGGCACAGCACGGCGAGGCGATCGCCCGCGGCAGTGCCGCCCTCGTCGAGGCGCTCGCGGGCGACGAGTCCGGGATCCGCGATTCCGCGGCCGTCGCCCTCCGCGAGGCACGGAGCCTGGCTCGTCTCGATCCCCGGTTCGACCCCGTCGCCGAACGCCTCGCCGGTCTCGAAGCGGAGCTCGAGGACGTCGCGTCGACCGTCCGCGAGCTTGCCGAGTCGGTCGAGCACGATCCCGCGGCCCTCGCTCGCCGCGAGGAACGACTCTCCCTGATCTATTCCCTCCAGCGAAAGTACGGCGACGACGAAGAAGCCGTCGTCGCCCACGGGGAACGGGCCGCCTCGGAGGCCGATCGGCTCCGCGGCCTGGACGCAGAGCGGACGCAACGCAAGGCCGAGGATGCGCGGCTTCTCGCCGCGGTCGCCTTCGCCGCCGCCGAGCTTTCGACCGCGCGCCGGCTGGCGGCCGGCGCCCTCGCCGACGCCGTCGGGGCGGTGCTCGGTGAGCTCGGTTTTCCGGCCGGCGTGTTCGAGGTGGCGCTCGGGCGTCGCACCGCCGACGACGACGAGCCGGCGGTGGAGGTCGACGGCGATGCCGTCGCGTTCGACGGTGCCGGGATCGACCAGGTCGTCTACCGTCTCGCCCCGAATCCCGGGGAGCCGGCCCGGCCGCTCGCCCGCATCGCGTCCGGCGGGGAGCTGAGCCGGGTCGCGCTGGCGATCAAGCAGGTGCTCGCCCAGGCGGACGAAACACCGACGCTCGTGTTCGACGAGATCGACACCGGGATCGGCGGTCGGAGCGCGGATCCCGTCGGGCGGAGCCTCTGGACCCTTGCCCGACGTCACCAGGTCCTGTGCGTGACGCATCTCCCCCAGATCGCCGCCCACGCCGACGCGCAGTTCCAGATCGCGAAGCACGAGCGCGGCGGCCGGACGGTGACCGAGGTGACCCGCCTCGATCGAGAAGGCCGTGTCGCTGAGCTCGCCCAGATGCTCGGCGGCGCGGTGGCGACGGACGAGTCGGCGGATCCGTCCGAGACGTCCGCGCTTGCCACGGCCCGGGAGCTCCTGGACCGAGCCGAGTCGTGGCGCGCCCGCGCGGCGGCAGCCGTCTGAGCGGCTCGACGTTCGGCCGGATCTGAGGTGGCGACACCCTCGCTCGATCGGACCGTGGAGGACTACCTCACCTACCTGCGTGTCGAGCGCGGCCTGTCCCCAGCGACGATTCGGGCGTATCGAGCGGATCTCGGCGACTTCGCGGCGGCACGCGGCACAAGCGGGGAATGGGCGGCCGGCCCCGACGCCGCGAGGCGCTATCTCGCAGCCCGGACGCGGCGCGGCCGGCCGCACGATCCGGGGCTCGCTCCGACGTCACTCCGGCGACGCGCCGCCAGCATCCGCGGCTTCTACCGGTTCGCGTTCGGGGAAGGCGTCATCGGGGTGGACGTCGCCGCCCATATCGATCTGCCGCGCCAGTCGCGACTCCTGCCGGAGACGCTCACGGTGGTGGAGGTCGAGGCGCTCCTGGAGGCCTCGCCGGACCTTCGCGGGCGGGCCCTCCTGGAGCTGCTCTATGCCGCGGGCCTGCGCGTGAGCGAGGCGCTCGGGCTCGATCGCGAGGACCTTTCGACCGATGGCGGGTTCGTCCGGGTCATCGGCAAGGGCGACAAGGAGCGGCTCGTCCCGGTCGGCGACGTCGCGCTCGATTGGCTCGGGCGTTGGATGACGGAGGCGCGGCCGGCCCTGCTGGCGCTCCATCACGTCCGACCCCCTCGCGGCGGGCCGATGTTCCTGGGCGAGCGCGGCGGGCGCCTGGCTCGCCAGCAGGCCTTTGCCATCGTCCGCGTCGCCGCGCGACGGGCCGGCCTGCCGGATTCGGTCAGCCCTCACACGCTCCGCCATTCGTTCGCCACCCATCTCCTCGAGGGCGGAGCCGACCTGCGCATCGTCCAGGAGTTGCTCGGTCATGCGAGTATCAGCACGACCCAGCTGTACACGCATCTCACGGGCGAGCGGGTCCGCGAGGTGTACGCACGAGCCCATCCGCGGGCCTGAGGGAGAACCGAGCCGATGCCGTACCTCGACAAGCTCCTTGCCTCGGGCGAGCAGCCGATCCGACGCGAGCACCAGCACTGGTTCGTCCTGGCCGCCCACGCCCGCTACGCGATCCTGGCGTGGGTCGTTGCGGTGGCGCTCCTGGTTCTGAGCGGCAGCGTCCTCGCCACCGCGCCCGACATCCAGCGCGTCGTCGGCTGGGTCGTCGTCGTCCTCGTCATCGGCGGACTGCTGTATCTCGGCTGGCAGATCCTGCGCTGGCAGAACGAGGAGTTCGTCGTGACGTCGCGCCGGGTCATGCAGACCGAGGGCGTGATCAACAAGCGCGTCGTCGACAGCTCCCTCGAGAAGATCAACGACGCGATCCTGACCGAATCCGTCTTCGGCCGGATGTTCGGGTTCGGCGACCTCGAGATCCTCACGGCCTCCGAGAGCGGCATCTCGCTCCTTCGGATGTTGCCCCAGCCGGATCAGTTCAAGCGCGCGATGCTCGACGCGAAGCACGATCTCGAGATGGAGCTTTCGGGCGCCCGCCCGCTGCCGTCACCGGCCCTGCGAGCCGCCGCGCCGGTCCCGATCTCGACATCGTCAGGGGCGACGGCGCCCGCCGGCACGTCGACCCCGCAGGCCGCCTCTCCCGCGACGACGCCGACCGATTCATCGGCGCCGCGTGCGATGTCGTCCGACGACGTGACGCGGACCCTCGCGAGCCTGGCGGACCTCCGCGATCGAGGGGCGATCAGCCCCGAGGAGTACGAGGCCAAGAAAGCCGAGCTGCTCCGCCGCCTGTAGGATCGCTCCCGACCGAACCCATCGCGCTCATCAGCCCCGAAGGACCACTGTGTTCGTCCAGCAGCACCCGATCGCCGCCGTCGCGCTCATCGCCTTCTTCCTGCTTCTCTCGTTCCCCGTCCACGAGTTCGCCCATGCGTTTGCCGCGTATCGCCTCGGCGACTCCACGGCGAAGCTCTTCGGCAAGCTGACGCTCAACCCGATCGCCCATTTCGACCAGTTCGGCGGGACGATGCTCGTGATCTCGATCCTGGTCACGGGATTTCCGCTCGGCTTCGCCCAGACGCCGGTCAATCCGCGCAATCTGCGAGGCCGCTACGGTGAGGCGATCGTCGCGCTGGCCGGCCCGATCTCGAACCTGTTGATCGCAGCAGTCATCGCGATCCCGCTTCGGCTCCTCCTGGCGAACCCGGACTTCGCGTACCAGAACCTGACGCTGCTCTCGATCCTCAGCTTCATCGTCCAGGGCAGCATCATTCTCGGGCTGTTCAACCTGATCCCGGTCCCGCCGCTGGATGGCGGCACCGTCCTCCTGTCGCTCCTCCCGCCCCGAACGGCATGGCAGATCCGACCGATGCTGGCGCAGTACGGCATCTTCATCATCATCCTGCTGATCCTGCCGCTCGGCGGCGAGTCGATCCTCGGCCGCGTGCTGCTTCCGATCACGGACGCGATCTATGGCGTGCTGGTTGGCTGAGCCGGCGATCGGCCGGAGGTCCGGCGAACCGGCGCTCGCCGGGGCGACCGCCGAGCCGGCCTCGTCCGAGCACGAATGGACCTGATCGCCGCCGATCCGGTCGAGACGCGGCCTTCGGCGCCGGCCGTGATCTTCGGGGAGGGTCGCCGACCCGAAGCGTCGACCCAGGTCCGGATGGAGGCCTTCGATGGCCCGCTCGCGCTCCTGCTCGCCCTGATCGAGGCGCGCCAGCTCGACGTCGTCAGCGTCCCGCTCGGCGCCCTTGCCGACGCATACCTCGACGCGCTGGCCGGACTCGAAGATGACCGGCTCGGCAACGTGAGCGCCTTCGTCGCCGTCGCGAGCCAGCTGATCCTCATCAAGAGCCGGGCGATCCTGCCAAGACGCGTCGAACAGGCACCGGACGTCCTTCCAGAGGACGAGCCGGACCCCGAAGCCGAGCTCCGCACCCGGCTGCTCATCTACCGGGCGCATCGCGACGCGGGTCGGCGGCTGCAGGACGCGGCCACGGTTCGAGTTGGCCTGTTCCGGCGGGAGCCCTCGGCGGCGGCCGCGGCGGCCCTCGCGGGCGCTCGTCCCGT
>DATAQF010000231.1:0-7143 GCA_036264795.1 Candidatus Limnocylindrales bacterium
GGTATGTCTGCCAGTCGTGCGGCGAATCGTTCCTCCGCTGGGAGGGCCAGTGCCGAGCCTGCTCGGCGTGGAACAGCCTCGTTGAAACACAGGTCCGAGCGATGCCCCGGGTCACCCGCGCCGGGATCGCCGGCGGCGGCCTCTCGGCATCAAGGGCCACGCCGATCGCCTTGGCCGATGTCGGGGAGCCCGACCAGGAGCGCCTGCCGGTCGGGATCGGCGAGCTGGACCGCGTGCTGGGTGGCGGGCTCGTTCCCGGGTCGCTCGTCCTCGTCGGTGGCGAACCGGGGATCGGCAAGTCGACGCTCCTCCTCCAGGCCGCGGCCGGCATCGCCGAGCGATCCGGGCCGATGAGCGTGCTGTATGCGACGGGGGAGGAGTCGGCGGCCCAGGTCCGCCTTCGAGCGGACCGGCTGGGTCTTCTCGAGGGGGCGGGGGGTGGGATCCGGATCCTCGCCGAGTCGGCGATCGACCGGATCGTGGAGACGGCGCTCGCCGAGCCGCCGACCCTGCTCGTGATCGATTCGGTGCAGACGGCGACGATCGACGACCTCGACGGGCCGGCGGGAAGCGTCGGCCAGGTCCGCGGCGCGGCCCTGCGGTTGATGGAGCTCGCGAAGCCGGAGGGCATTGCCGTCGTCCTCGTCGGCCACGTGACGAAGGACGGCTCGATCGCCGGCCCGAAGACCCTCGAGCATCTCGTCGACGCGGTGCTGACCCTCGAAGGCGAGCGGTATGCGGCGATCCGCCTCCTGCGCGCCTCGAAGAACCGCTTCGGCTCCACGGACGAGGTCGGCGTGTTCGAGATGGGGGAGCGCGGCATGAGCGAGCTCGCGGATCCCGCTCGGGCGTTCCTCGCCGAGCACGATGGCCCTGCGCCGGGCAGCGTGATCGCACCCACGCTCGAGGGCTCCCGGCCGCTGCTCGTGGAGGTCCAGGCGCTGGTCACGCCGGGGCCGGGCGGCACTCCCCGGCGGACGGCGAGCGGGATCGATCCCAACCGGGTGTCACTGCTCGTCGCGGTGCTCGCGCGCCGTGCCGGCATCGGCCTCGCGACCCACGACATCTACGTCAACCTCGCGGGCGGCCTGTCGGTCGATGAGCCGGGCATCGACCTGCCGCTGGCCCTCGCCCTCGCGTCGTCGCTGCGCGACCGGCCGATCCGGCCCGGCACGGTCGCGATCGGCGAGGTCGGCCTGCTCGGCGAGCTTCGCGCGGTCTCCGGCGTCGAGCGACGGCTTCGCGAGGCGGCGCGGCTCGGCTTCGATCGAGCGATCGTGCCCCGACCCGCTCGCTCCGGCGCGCCGATCGTCGTGCCGGGGCTCGACGTCGTCGCGGTGGGCAGCCTGCGCGAGGCGATCGAGACGGCGTTCGAGGTGAGCCCGGCTCGGCCCCCCGCCGGACAGGTCGACGTCGCCTCGGACAGCGGCGGACGCGTGGCGGCGGGGTCGGCGCGATGCTAAGGTACCCCGACCTCAGCGGGCCCGAGGGCGTGCCGCTGTCTCGCCCAGTGGGGGGCGACGCGAGGAAACCGTGATCCGCAACATCCGCCTGCTCGGCGCGGCCCTCGGAGGCCTCGTCGGCCTCGCACTCGCCGCATCCGCTCACATCTTCACCGAGTCTCCGAGCGGCGGCTGGCTGCTCGCCGCATGGGTGGTTGCGTGGGTCGTCGTCGGATTCGCGATCCTGCCCTACCTCACGGTGGTGCCGGCCGGCTGGCTGCTCCGCGAGATCGAGCACCTCTCCACGGCCGAGTTCGTCACGGCGGTCATCGGCCTGCTGATCGGGCTTCTCATGGGACTCCTGCTCGGTCTGCCGCTCTCCGCCTTTCCGGATCCGCTCG
This sequence comes from Candidatus Limnocylindrales bacterium, assembly GCA_036264795.1. Lineage (GTDB taxonomy): Bacteria > Chloroflexota > Limnocylindria > Limnocylindrales > CSP1-4 > CF-46. The sequence continues at coordinate 1,844 of DATAQF010000231.1, forward strand.
GCACGTGGTTGCCCCTCGGCGTCTCGCTCTTCTTGGGCCTCGGCATGCTCGGCCTGACGGTCGCGAAGCGCGACGACCTGATCCTCGCGGCGGAAGCGATCGGAATCGTCCGTCGCCCCACGCCGGAACGGACGGGCGCGGTTGCTGGTGACCCGCATATCGTCGTCGACACGAGCGCGATCATCGACGGCCGGATCGCCGAGATCGTCGAGTCCGGGTTCATCTACGGGACGCTCGTCGTGCCGAAGTTCGTCCTCGAGGAGCTCCAGCACATCGCCGACAGCTCCGACACACTGCGCCGCAACCGCGGTCGTCGTGGTCTCGAGATCCTCAACCGGATGCAGAAGGAATCGACGACGCCGGTCGAGATCCTCGACGAGGACGTGCCGGACATCGCCGAGGTCGATGCCAAGCTCGTGGCCCTCGCGCGGGTCCGGAGCAAGGCCATCCTCACGAACGACTTCAATCTCAATCGCGTCGCCGAGCTGCAGGGCGTCCGGGTCCTGAACATCAATTCGCTCGCGAACGCCGTGAAGCCGGCGGTCCTCCCGGGCGAGGAGCTTCGGGTCCGTGTCATCCAGGAGGGCAAGGAGGCCGGCCAGGGTGTCGGGTTCCTCGACGACGGCACGATGATCGTCGTCGAAGGTGGACTCCGCTACATCGACAAGGACCTCGACGTCGCTGTCACGCGGGTCCTGCAGACCGTCGCCGGGCGGATGATCTTCGCCCAGCCGCGACTCGATTGAGCCGTCGCCGCGACGGCCTCGCGGGGATCGCGCTTGGTCGCCGGGCTCTCCGTCGCGGCGACGCCGGCCGGAGCCTGGCGCGTTGAGCGGCGAGCCGTTCGCGGACGCGATCGTCGTCGCGGCCGGGTCGTCGACCCGGATGGGCGGCATCGACAAGCTCGATCATGAGGTCGCCGGCCGCCCGCTCCTTGCCCATGCCATCGAGGCGATCGCCGCTGCGCCGGAGGTTCGTCGGATCGTCGTCGTGACGGCACCCGATCGGGTGAATCGCGTTCGGGCGGCGACATGGCTGCCGGCAGCGGTGGTCTCGGTCGTCGGCGGCGGGGGCCGGCGGCAGGAGTCGGTGGCCGCCGGTTTCGCGGAGCTGGAACGCCTCGATTCGCAGGCCGACGACGGTTCGGCCGCGGCCGGCGACTTGGCACGACCCACTGGACCGTCAGATCCGGTGATCCTCGTCCACGACGGCGCGCGGCCGCTCGTCGAGCCGGAGCTCGTGGGCCGAATCGCGCGGGCGGCGGCCGAGCATGGTGCGGCGATTCCGGTCCTCCCCCTCGCGGAGACCCTCAAACGACTCGACGGTGACGTCGTCGCCGCGACGATCGAGCGCGATGCCCTCGCGACCGCGCAGACGCCCCAAGGGCTCCGGCGGTCGATCTTCCGAGCCGCCCTGGAGCGATATCCGGCCGACGGGCCCGAGGCCTGGACCGACGAGGCCGCCCTGCTGGAGGCCTGTAGAATCGCCGTTCATGCGATTCCCGGCGACCCGAGCAATCTGAAGGTGACGCTGCCAGGCGATCTGACCCGGGTCGACGCCGTCATCGCCGCGCGAGGAGGGAGAGGCGCTACCTTCCGAAGCGCCTCGCCTGAGCCTGCCACGGCCGCGTCGCCGGCCATCGCCGGGGTCCGCGTCGGCATCGGGCGCGACAGCCATCCGTTCGGACCGGGCTCGCCGCTCGCCCTCGGCGGGATCGCGATCGAGGGCGCGCCGCGGCTGAGCGGCCACTCGGACGGGGACGTCGCCCTTCACGCGATCGCCGACGGGATCCTCGGCGCGGCCGGCCTCGGCGATCTGGGTCGAGTGTTTCCGGCGACAAGCGCCACTCCGGAGGGAATCGCGAGCGCAGAGCTCCTCCGCGAGGTCGCCCGCCGCGCGGCCGGCGCCGGCCTCGCGGTCTCGAATCTCGACATCACGGTCGTGGGGGCGCGACCCCGGCTGGCCGATCTCCTCGACGCGATGCGGGATCGAATCGCCGACCTGCTCCAGATCGAGCCGAGCGCCGTGAGCGTGAAGGCCTCGACCGGCAACCTCGCCGGGATGGAGGGGGCGGGGAGAGGGATCAGCGCCCAGGCCGTCGTGATCCTGGCGTCAAGCCGATGACGATCCGCCTCCTCGACACGATGTCCGCGGTCCAGCAGCCCCTTGAGCCGCTCGAGCCCGGCCACGTCCGGATCTACACCTGTGGGCCGACGGTCTACGGACCCGTCCACATCGGCAACTTCCGAAGCTTCCTCTACGCGGACGTCCTGGTTCGGCATCTGCGCCGGCGCGGGCTTCGGGTGACGTGGGTGATGAACATCACCGACATCGACGACAAGATCATCAAGGGCGCCACCGCGGCCGGCATCGGCATCGACGAGCTCACCGCCCGCTGGCTGGAGCGGTTCCTGGCCGACGCCGAGACGCTCCGGATGACGCGACCCGATGTCCTGCCCCGAGCCACGGCCCATATCGAGGACATCGTGGCGCTCATCCAGATCCTCCTCGACAAGGGTCATGCGTATCGCACCGACGACGGGTCGATCTTCTTCCGGATCTCCTCGTGGCCGAGCTACGGCCGGCTGGCCCGACTGGATCCCGAACAGATGCGTGTCGGCGAGCGCGTGGAATCGGACGAGTACGCCAAGGACGACGTTCGGGACTTCGCCCTCTGGAAGGGACCGAAAGCCGGTGAGCCGTCCTGGGAGACGGCGATCGGGGCGGGTCGGCCCGGCTGGCACATCGAATGCTCCGCGATGTCGATGCGCCATCTCGGGCCGTCGTTCGACATCCACACCGGAGGCGTCGACTTGATCTTCCCTCATCACGAGGACGAGATCGCCCAGAGCGAGGCCGCAACCGGGCTGCCCTTCGTTCGGACGTGGCTTCATTGCGCTCACCTCCAGGCGAGCGGCATCAAGATGGCGAAGTCGACCGGAAACATCGCGCGGGTCGGCGACATTCTCGAGACGGGCGTGTCGGCCCGCGCCCTTCGCTACGCCCTGATCGCCGTTCACTATCGGGCGACCCTGAGCTACAGCGCGGACTCGCAGGCGGCGGCCACCGCCGCCGTCGACCGCCTGGACGCGGTCGTCGCGGCGTTGACGGCGTACCACGAGGATCGATCCGACGACCCGGCACTCGGCGGCGTGCTGGCCGATGCCGACACGGCCTTCGGGGAGGCCCTCGACGACGACCTCAATGTCTCGGCGGCACTCGCCGTGCTGTTCGACCTGGTCCGCGACCTGAATCGCCGCATCGACAGCCGATCGATCTCCTCCGCCGACGCCGCGACGGCGTCGCGCACCCTCAGGTCCTTCGACGAGGTTCTCGGCGTGCTGCCGGACGTCGCGGATGAGCTGGACGACGAGACGAGGCGGCTCCTCGACGAGCGAGAGACGGCGCGGGCAAGGCGCGACTGGAGCGCTTCGGATCGGCTTCGGGACGAGCTGGCGAACCGCGGGATCGCGGTGGAGGACACGCGCGACGGGCAGCGCTGGCGTCGCCAGCTCGAGGCGGCTCGTGGCTGATCGGCCGCGGTCCAACGAGTCACGGGGAGGACCCCGGCGCAACGTCGGGGGCGGTCCCGGCCCGCGATCGGGACCGGGCGGACGCCCGAATTCGTCGCGCGGCCCGTGGCGGCCGCCCGAGCGCCGTCCATCCGGAGCCGACCGTCCAGCCGGGCCGGAAGGTGGCGCCGATCGCGGCCCGGAACGTGGGTTCGGTTTCCGGCGGCCGGGCGACGACGACCGGGAACGGCCGAGACCGGACAGCGATCGCGGCTGGGCCCGGTCGCCCGGAGGTCCGCGGAGAGGGCAGCCCCGCGACTTCGGTCGGAGGCCGGGGGCTCCAGGCGGTGGTCCGTGGGATCGACCGGGGCCGCGCGGCACCGGTCCGGGAGTCCCTGGATCCCGCGGCGCGGGGCCACCGGACGCCGGGCCGCCGCAACGCCGAGGCAACGAGGACTGGCGGCACGATCCACGACCCCGGGATGGACCCCCGTGGCAGGGCGGCAATCGATCCGCTGGAGCCAGACCGTCGGGGCGTCCAGCCGGGAATCGGCCAGGCGACCGCGGCGGAGGCCCGGGCCCTCGTGCGAGCGGCGGGTTCGAGCCGCGATCGCGCCCGACGACCCCGCCGCGCCGGGAACGGGTCGACGGTCCCCCGTTCGATCGCCCGCGTCCCGCGTTCGATCGCCCGCGCCCGCAGCGGCCGTGGCAGCCCGACACGCGCTCCGGTCCATCCTTCCGGCCGGCCGTTCCGCCGCCGGACCTCCTCGCGGAGAACGAGGAGCTCGTGGCCGGCCGGCGCCCGGTCGAGGAGGCGTTCGTCGCTCGCCGGCCGGCCCACCGCCTGCTCGTTGTCCCGCAGCGGCGCCAGGCGCTCGAGCGCCTCGTCCTTCACGCCACGAGCCTCCGGATCCCGGTCGTCGAGGTCGAGGGCGGGACACTGACAGCCCTGGCGGGGTTCGATGGCCACCAGGGGATCGCCCTCGCGGTCGAGCCGCGGGTGTATGCGGGGATCGACGACGTCCTCGCCCGCGCGGTCGAACGGGGCGAGCCGCCGTTCGTCCTCATCCTCGACTCACTGGAGGATCCGCAGAACGTCGGCACGCTGCTCCGGAGCGCCGAGGCGGCGGGCGTCCATGGCGTGCTCTTTCCGACGCATCGCCAGGCACCCCTGACACCCGCAGCGATCAAGGCGTCGGCCGGAGCAGTCGAGCACCTCCTCCTCTGCCCGGTCGACGACCTGCCCGGCGCCATGTCCGACCTTCGGGTCCGCGGGCTGCGGATTGCAGCCGCCGAGGCCGATGCGCCCTTGACCGCCGCACAGGCCGACCTGCGAGGCCCGCTCGCGATCGTCGTCGGGAGCGAGGGACAGGGACTTGCGCCGGCGGTTCGTCGTCGAAGTGACGTCGCGGTCCGAATCCCGATGCGCGGCGCGATCGGGTCACTGAACGCTGCAGTTGCCGGGTCCGTCCTCTTGTTCGCCGCCGTGGCCCAGCGCGACCCGACCGGAGCCGGTGACAAGCCGGCCCGACCCGTCGGCGCCGAGACCTGGCCGGTCCGCAACGAACCGAGCACGCCGAAGGGCCAGAGCGTCCGCCCTCCGGACGGCGGCGAGCTCGGGACGGGCGAGTCGAAAACGACAACGCCGACGCCGCCGCGGCGGCGACGGGCATCCGCGACCGCCGGCGTCGCGGCGGATCCCGCAGCCACGGAAGAAACGGCAACGCCGGCGCCGCCGCGGCCGAGGAAGACTCCCCGCACCACCGGCCCGATCGCCGAGTCGCCGAC
>DATAQF010000236.1:0-6527 GCA_036264795.1 Candidatus Limnocylindrales bacterium
CCATGTTGGTCTTCCCCAGCATCACCGCGCCGGCGGCCCGCAGCCGCTCCGTGATGTGGGCATCGAACGGCGACACGTACCCCTCGAGTATCCGCGAGCCGGCCGTGCACTGGCCGCCTCGGACCGAGATCAGGTCCTTCAAGGCAATCGGGACACCGAGCAGTGGGTGGCGGACGGCGTCGTCAGTGGACCCCGCCGCGAGACGGACGTCGGCAGCGTCCGCCTGCCGCAGCGCCTCGTCGCGGTCGACGCTCAGCCAGGCGTTCAGGGCGTGGTTGCCGGATTCGGCGGCGTCGAGATGCGCCTCGGTGAGGTCGCGCGACGAGACCTCGCCCGATCGGAGCCGATCGGCCATGTCGTGGGCGAGGAGGCGGGTCAGGTCGGTCATCGGACGGCGAACGGCCGCGGCGGCCGTCAGTCCCCGCCCAGGATCGGCGGGACGACGATGAAGCCGCCGGACGACTCCGGGGCGTTGCGCAGGACATCGTCGAGTGACAGGGACGGCGTCACGACATCGTCGCGGAGGATGTTCTCCAGCTCGATCACCTGGGCCGTCGGGGGGATGGCCTCGGTGTCCAGCTCGGCCAGCTTCGCGTACTGGTCGAGGATGTGGTTCAGCTGCCCCTCGAGCAGGCTCAGCTCGTCGGCCGTGAGACCGAGACGGGCGAGGTGGGCAACGTGCTCGACGTCGCTTCTGGACAGGCCGGACATGCGCCCGATGATCGCACGAGCGGCCGGCGCGCGTTCAATGTCGTCCGGCCGGTCGCAGCCGCCTCAGGACGGCCCGACCATCCGCCAAAACGCCGAGCGGAGGCGGAGCTCCGCAGCCCGCTCGATCAGCGGCCGATAGAGTCCGACCACATCGGCAGCGGACACCTCGATCGTCTCGACGCGACCGTCCATCAGGATCGTCGCGGTCGCGCGGACCTCGTCGCCTGAGCCCGAGAGCTCGATGTCGTCAACGGCGAGACCGGCCCCGAGGACGCGGTCGAGATCGGTGGCGAGGCGCTCCGCGAACCGCCCTTCGGCCTCATTCATCGCGCTGGATCGTACCGCGGCGAACCGTCCGGTTCGTCCGTCCAGGGCCGCGGCCGGCCGTGATCATGATCGACCGTCAGCGCTCGGAGCACCGGCTAGCGCTCCTCGCCGGCCAGGAGCCGGCGGAAGGCATCCTCATCGAGGACGGGGACGCCCAACTCCTGCGCTTTCGCGAGCTTCGAGCCGGCGCTCTCACCGGCGACCACGTAGTCCGTCTTCTTCGAGACCGAGCCGGCCGGCTTGCCGCCGGCCGTTCGGATCGCCGACTCGGCCTCGGGGCGGCTGAATCCTTCGAGGGTGCCCGTGACGACGACGGACTTGCCGGTCAGTGGGCCGGCCACTGCGGCCGCTCGGGGCGTCGGCAGCTCCGCCTCGATCCCGGCGTCGGCGAGATCCTCGAGCACGCCGGTTCCCGGGCCGCCCGTGGCGAACCAGGTCGCGAGCGCGGTCGAGACGGTCGGGCCGATCCCCTCGACCTCCTCGAAGCGAGCCGGCTCGTCCGTCGCGACCTGCCGGAGGCGGGCCGCGGCCCGCCGCAGCCAGTCATCGCCGGCCGGCACCTCCGCGGCGAGCCAGGCCGCCAGCTCGATCGCGGTCGTCCAGCCGACCTGGGGGATCCCGAGCGACGCGAGGATTCGCTCGAGCGGCCGCCGGCGCGACTTCTGGATCGCCCGGTGCAGGTTCTCGGCGCTCTTTCGGCCGAACCGCTCCAGCCCCTCGAGATCCTCGACCGAGAGCCGGTAGACGTCACCGCGCCGCCTGACGAGGCCGCTCTGGAGAAGCTGCTCGAGCGCCTTCCAGCCGGCCCCCTCGATGTCCATGCCTCCCCGACCGACGAAATGCTGGAACTCCTGCGCCACCCGCGCCGGGCAGGCCGGGTTCGGGCAGTAGTGGCGGACGGCTCCTTCGTCGCGGACGATCGGCGTGTCGCAGACCGGGCAGCGCTCGGGCATGTCGTACTCGCGCTCGGCTCCGGTCCGCTTCTCGACGATCGGCCGGACGACCTCGGGGATCACGTCGCCTGCCTTCTGGAGCACGACACGGTCGCCGATCCGGATGTCCTTGCGCCGGACCTCGTCGAGGTTGTGAAGCGTGGCCCGCGTCACGGTCGAGCCGGCGACCTTCACCGCGGCGAGGTGGGCGACCGGCGTCAGCGTTCCGGTCCGGCCGACGTACGGGACGATGTCCTCGAGGAGGGTCTCGACCTGTTCCGGCGGGAACTTGTAGGCGATCGCCCAGCGAGGGGCCCGACTCACCATCCCGAGCCGCGCCTGCTGGTCGAAGCGGTCCACCTTGACCACGACGCCGTCGGTCTCGTACGGCAGGCCGTGTCGCTTCTCCCGCCATGCTTCGGTGAAGGCGATCACGCCGTCGATGTCGAGGCCGGCCTGCCGCTCGGGGTTGACGGCAAACCCGAGCGCCTCGAGACGGTCCAGCGCCTCGGACTGGCGTTCCGCCCCCGGCGCCGCCGAATCGACCTCGGCACCCGCAGGACCGAGCGCCGGCGTCTCGGCGTCATCCTCGATCAGCTGGTATGTCCAGGTGCTGAGCTGGCGGCTGGCCGTGACGGCCGCGTCCTTCTGCCGGAGCGAGCCCGCCCCCGAGTTCCGCGGATTCGCGTAGAGCGGGAGACCCTTCTCCTCGCGCTCGGCGTTGATCCGCGCGAACTCCGCCTTCGGCATGTAGACCTCGCCCCGCGCGTCGAGCGTCGCCGGTTCCTTCAGCCGAGCCGGCACGCTCCGAATCGTGCGGAGGTTCGCCGTCACGTCCTCGCCGGTGGTGCCGTCCCCTCGGGTTGCGCCCTGGACGAAGCGGCCGCGCTCGTAGCGGAGGGTGATCGCGAGCCCGTCGATCTTCAGCTCCGCGCCGTACGTGAGCTCCGGCGCCGGATCGGGTGCAGCCGGCAGGCCGAGGCCACGGCGGACGCGAGCGTCGAACGCCCGGAGCTCGTCATGGCTGAATGCGTTCGACAGGGACAGCATCGGCCGGCGGTGGCGAACCTCATCGAACGTGCCGGCCGGCTGGGCACCCACGCGTTGGGTCGGCGAGTCCGGCGTGACGAGGGCCGGCCAGGCGGCCTCGATCGCGACGAGGCGGCGAAACAGCTGGTCGTACTCGGCGTCGGTGATCTCGGGCGCGTCGGCCTCGTAGTAGGCCCTGTTCGCTCGGTCGATGGCCGTCGCGAGCTGCTCGTGACGACCGGAGGCTGCACCCTCGTCGAGCCCAGCCGCCTCCTCGATGAGCGCTGCGTCGACGGGCAAGCCGTCGGCACCGAGCGCCGCGTCGTCCGCAACGAGCGCCGTCGGATCGGCGGCGGAGGAGGTGTCGGTCATCGAGCCAAGAATACGGATACCTGACGCATTCGGGCCGATTCCGGGGTTAGCGTGGGGGCATGGATCGTTCCAGCCTGCTCGCATCGGCGGCCGCCGGCCGGGACCGCCTGGATGCGGTCCTCGCCGGCCTCGATGACGACGCAATGGCGGAACGGGTCGACAACGAGTGGACGCGGAAGGACGTCCTGGCCCATCTCGAAGCCTGGGAGCGGCGGATGGTGGAGCTCGTCGAGCGGCTCCGCGCGGGCGATCCGCTGACGGACCGGACGGAGACCGACGAGATCAACGCCCGCTTCTATGTCGCGAGCCGCGACCGGTCGCTGGCCGACGTCCGCTCCGGGGAGCGCCAGGCCTACGAGCGGATGATCGCGACGATCGAGGGTGCGAGCGACGAGGAGCTGTTCGACGGGAACCACTTCGCCTGGACGGAGGGCGAGCCGCTCGCCGGCTGGTTCCGTGGGAACGGCGACGAACACTACGACGAACATCTCGAGCAGCTGAGCCGCCCAGCCCGCTAGCTGGCGACGGTGACTCCGGCCAGATCCGCCGGGCGCGTTGCGATCGTCACGCCCGTCCTGTCGTCGAGAGACTCGAACGCCACCGAACAACCGCGAGCGCCGTCCACGCCAAACCAAGGATGCCGTGGATCGTGAGGATGGCCCCGATCAGGATCAGATACCCCTCGCGATCCCCACTCGACGTGGTCGTCAGGAACGACACCGCAACGAGAAGGCCGAATGCGATCGCGACGATGGAGAGCAGAGCCAGCAACAGGTGAATGGTCGCTCCCGCACGTCGCGTCGCCCCGAGCGACAGCCCGACCAGGACAGCCGACGCGCCAGCGACGACCGCCCAGAGCTGGAGGTGCCCGGGATCCCGGCTCGGCAGGACGGTCATGACGACCCAGACCAGCCAGAGCGCCATCGCGGCGGTCGCGATCGACGCCAGCTGAAGCCCGCGACGGACCGGGCCGGTTGGCGTCACCCGACCAGGTCGAGGTTGGCGAGGCTCGCCAGCATCGTCTTGCGACCGACTGCCGGGTCCTTGAACGCGACGGTGATCTCCTCGTCGCTTCGGGTGAGCTTGCTCGTCACCACGATGCCGTCGCCCCATCGGCCGTGCCGGACGCGATCGCCGTCGCGGTACTGGCGCTCGCCGGGGATGATGGGCCGCGGGGGGCGCACGCCTGCGCCCGAAGCCGCCGCGCCCGACGGCGGCGCCAGTGATCCCGATGGAGCGCCGGCCTGGAACGCGTCACGCCTCGCCGCGAGGTCCCGGGACGGCCGGAACGCCTCGCCCGGCTGCGGCGCGCCTGGCGGCCCATTTCCCTGCCGATACGCCGCTCCGCTGCCGTTCCGAAGCGGACGGCCGAAGCGCGCCGTGCCACGCGCCCCGAATGCGAGATCGAGGTCGACGTCCAGGCCGAGGCTGCCGCCCGCCAGGTCCGGCCCGACCATCAGCTCGGCCGGAACCTCGAGCAGGAACCGCGACGGCACCGACGGCTGGCCCATCCCCCAGGTCGCCCGCCGCCATGCGTGCGACAGGTACAGGCGGCGCATGGCCCGGGTCATGCCGACGTAGGCGAGCCGGCGCTCCTCCTCCAGCTCCTTCTCGTCGTCGAGGGCTCGGCTGTGCGGGAAGACGCCCTCCTCGAGCCCGGCGATGAACACGACGGGGAACTCCAGCCCCTTTGCCGCGTGGAGCGTGATCAGCGTGACGGCGTCCGCGTCGCCCTCGTAGGTGTCCTGGTCGGCGACCAGGGCCGTCTCCTCGAGCAGCCGATCCAGGGCGTCCTCCGGCTCGAGATCGTCGTAGCGCGTCGTCACCGATCGCAGCTCGAGCAGGTTGGCCCAGCGCTCCTCGCCGTCCTCGGAGCCGTCCGCGAGCATGGCCCGGTAGCCCGACGCCTCGAGGGTCTCGTCGAGGAGCTCCGGGAGCGGCAGGACCCCAACGCGGGTCCGGAGGCGGCTCACGAGCGCGGCGAAATCCGCCAGCGAGCCCCGGGCGCGCGGCGTGAGGCCGACGAGCTCACCGCGTGCCGCGCGCTCGATCGCCTCCCAGGTCGACACGCCGTCGCGGACCTGGACCTGGCGCAGGATCTCGATCGTCTTCTCCCCGATCGCCCGCGACGGCACGTTGACGATCCGCTCGAAGCTGACGCTGTCGGTGTCGCTCCGCAGGACCCGCAGGTAGGCCAGCGCATCCTTCACCTCGCGCCGGCTGTAGAACCGCGTCCCGCCGACGAGCTGGTAGCGGATCCCGTAGCGGAGGAACGACTCCTCGATCGCCCTGGACTGGGCGTTCATCCGGTACATGACCGCGATGTCGCGGGCGCGAAGGCTCCCCGCGTCCTCGTCGTCGGCCCGGCGCGTCAGGAGGGAGCCGCGTCCTCCGACCAGGCTTTCCACCTGGCGGGCGATCCACTCCGCCTCCTCCTCCTCGTTGTACGCCTCGAACCGCTGGATGAGCGCCCCGCCCGAGCGGTCGGTCCAGAGCTTCTTGTCGGTCCGCTCCGTGTTGCGCGACACGACCGCGTGGGCGGCCTCGAGGATCACCTGGGTCGAGCGATAGTTCCGCTCGAGCTTCACGACCGTCGCGTTCGGCCAGTCGCGCTCGAAGTCGAGGATGTTCCGGATGTCGGCCCCGCGCCAGCGGTAGATCGACTGGTCGTCGTCGCCGACGACTGCGAGGTTGCCGTATTTCGCGGCGAGGGACCGGATCCACAGGTATTGCGGACGGTTCGTGTCCTGGTATTCGTCGACATGGAGATAGCGCCAGCGATCCTGGTAGCGCTCCAGGACCTGCGGCGCCTCGTCGAAGAGCCGGACCGCCTCGAGGAGGAGGTCGTCGAAGTCGAGCGCGCCGACCTTCTTCAGGCGCTCGCCGTAGCGGACGGCGAGCCGGGCGATCGTCCGCTCGTGATGGTTGACCGCGTTCTCGCGGAGGAAGGTCGCGTCGAGCATCTCGTTCTTTGCCCGGCTGATCGCGCCCAGGACGGCGCTCGGGCGGAACTCGCCGGTCAGCGGCAGGTCCTCCTCGCGGAGGAGCTGCTTCATCAGGCTCTGCTGGTCCTCGGTGTCGTAGACCACGAAGCGGCGGCTGATCCCGATCGCCTCGCCGTCACGGCGGAGGACGCGCGCACACAGCGAGTGGAAG
>DATAQF010000263.1:0-8688 GCA_036264795.1 Candidatus Limnocylindrales bacterium
TCGTCTACCTCGTGACCAACGAGTTCGACGGGAGCGACGAGCTCGGTTTCGCCTGGGACGACCCGGAGGTCGGGGTTCCGTGGCCCGCGGTTCCCGCAACGGCCGACAGCCGGCCGATCCTGTCCGATCGCGACCGATCCAACCCGAGCCTCGCGGAGCTGGTGGCGACCCTCCGGGGCTGAGCCGACGCGGCAACGCCGGCCCGCGCTCGCCCAGCGCCGGCGAGGCCGACGGGATCCCGACCCGCGCACGCAACCGCACCTCTCCTCCCGGTTCCGTACCGCCTCGTGGCCGAAGGTGCCATGGCCCGCGGGACCATCCCGCGATTGGCCCCGCGCCCGGTGGCAACGACGCTTCGGATGCATTCATTCCGGCCGTGGGCAACTCACGCCCGCGCCCCGTCATCCGAACCGGAGATCCATTGCGACATCTCGCAGCCGCCCTCGTCCTCGCCCTCGCCACGGCGCTCGGGGTCTCGAGCCCCGCCGCCGCGGTCCAGATCAGCACGGCGAAGGTGGTGATCATCGTCGGCGCGACGCACGGCACGACGCCGCTCTACCGCTCCTACGCCGATGCGGCGTACGCGGAGGCGATCAAGTACACCTCGCGGGTCACGAAGGTCTACAGCCCGAACGCGACCTGGGCGAACGTGAAGGCTGCGACCGCCGGCGCGAACATCGTCATCTACTTCGGCCACGGGAACGGCTGGCCGAGTCCTTACCCCTACGACCCGGCCTACGCGACGAAGGACGGCATGGGGCTCAACGCGGACCTCAACGGCGACGGCAAGCTCAGCGACTACGAGAACAAGTACTACGGCGAGCCGTACATGGCCCAGCTCGGGCTCGCGCCGAACGCGATCGTCCTCCTGCACAACCTCTGCTACGCGTCCGGCAACTCCGAGCCCGGCGGCGTCGCGCCGACCCTCTCCGTCGCCCATCAGCGGATCGACAACTACGCGGCCGGTTTCCTGAAGGGCAACGCCAGGGCCGTGATCGCCGACGGTCACATGGAGCCGCAGACGTACCTCCGCGATCTGTTCACGACGTCGCAGTCGATCGTCAGCCTGTGGCGCTCGCAGCCGAACGTCCACGGCCACGAGGTCAGCTTCGCGTCGACGCGGTCGCCCGGCTACACCGACTACTCCGATCCCGACACGCTGTCGGGCGGCTACTACCGCTCGCTCGTGACGAAGGCGACGGTCACGACGGGCGCGGTGACGAACGCGGTCGGCGACACCGGCGCCGATCCGGCGAGCCTCGTCGTCCCCGGTCGGGCGGCAGTCGACGTCTCGACGACCCCGCTGCTGGCCAGCCCGGGCGACACGGCCGCCGGCGGCGACACGCTGTCCCTGCCGATCGGCACGCGTCTCAAGCTGATCGCGAGCGGAGCGCCGGCCAGCCCCGGCCCCGCCACGGTCCTCGTCCAGGGTCTCGACGATCCGTCGATCAACGGCTACGTCCTCGCCTCGGATCTCGCGCCGAAGGACAGCCGGGCACCGGTCCTCATCGCGACCGACGCTGGCGCCGCCCGGTTCTCTCCGAACGCCGATGGCCGCTCCGACGACCTGACGGTGACCGGCGTGTTCTCCGAATCGATCCCCTGGACGTTCAGGGTGACCGACGGCGCCGGGCAGGTTCTCGACACGGTCACCGGGACCGGACGCGAGTTCAGCGCCACCTGGAACGGGCTCATGAGCGGCGCCGCCGTCGCGGACGGCACGTACACCTGGACCGTCAGTGGGACCGATGCCTGGCAGAACGGCACGCTGACCGGCACCGGCCGGATCGTCGTCGACACCGTGGCCCCGAGCGTCACGGGGGTCGTTCCCGGCCCGACGACCGTCGGCGTCTTCTCGCCGAACGGCGACGGCGTGAGCGACACCGTCTCGACCCAGGTCACGACGACCGAGGCGGGGACGTTTGTCGTCCGCGTCGCCGACGCGGCGGATGCCACCGTCCGGTCCCTCACCGTGCCGGCGGCGGCCGGTACGAACAGCGTCGTCTGGGACGGCCGCAACAACGTCGGGGCGATCGTTTCCGACGGTGCCTACACGATCCGCTTCACGCCACGCGACGCCGTCGGCAATACGGGCCTGGGCGTGACTCGACCGCTGACGGTCGTCAATCTGCTCGGCTTCGTCGGGGTTACCGCGCCGCTGTTCTACCCGCAGGACGGGGACCGCCTCGCGCCGCTGACGGGCTTGTCCTTCCAGCTGGCCCGTCCCGCGACGGTGACGTGGACGATCCGGGATGCCGCCGACCAGGTCGTCGCGACCCGTCTCCAGGATGCCGCGGTCGGGGCGGGTAGCCAGACCTGGTCCTTCAACGGCCGGCGCGACAACGGCTCGATGCTTCCGACCGGGACCTACACGTCGGTCGTGACCGCGACCGACGGGACCTACACGACGACCCTGGCTCGCGGCTTCGAGATGAACGCGTTCTCGATCCGGCCGTCAACGACAGTCCTTCGCCGCGGCACGCGTCTCACCGTGACCGCGACGACCGCCGAGCGCCTCTCGACCGCGACCCGGCTCTATGTCTACCAGCCCGGGCTCACCGTCTGGTCCGTCCCGATGACGAAGGTGGACGCGACCCGCTCGAAGGCGACGATCACCCTGAAGAGCGGTGGCCGGGCCGGGACCGTCCGGTTCAAGGTCGCCGCCCGGGACGTCGACGGCCGGGCCCAGTACACCAACCGGTCGTTCGCCCTCCGCTGAGCCGGCGCCTCCTCCGACCGACCCGGACCATCACCGACCCCACCGTACTCCACCCGCGCAGGACCATCGGTCGACTGTTTCAGCCCGGATCCGAACCTAGGATCGGTCGCACGGCTGGAGTCCCGAGACGTCCGGCCCTCGCCCCCGAGGCGTCGTCGCCGACCGGCGCGTCGATCCCCGGGCCGTTCGATGAGGAGCGCTGTGACCTTCGGATTCCACGGCCGCCTTCGACACGCCATCCGGGCCGGAGCGACGCTCGTCGCGGTGCTCATGGCGGGCCAGGGAGGCCTCGGACCGTCCGCCGCGGGGCTCGGGGGCGCGGGCGTGCCCACGGTCGATCGAACGGTCGATGTCGCGCCCCGAGCGCAGGTCGCCGCCGAGAGCCGGCCGCTCGGTCTCGAGACGTCACGCTCCGACGACCCGGCCGCACCGCCGGCCACGCCAGTCGATGCCGGCGGCGGGCTGCCGTCCTCGGTCCAGTTCGAGGAGGCCCAGGCCCACCAGAACGACAGGATCGCCTTCACGCCCGGCACCCGCGTCTCGATCGGGTTCACCCCCGGTCGCGACGACCGCTGGCCGGTCGGGGGGGCGGAGCCCGCCGCGCTCCCCGCCGGGCGCCTCGACGGCGCCTCGATCCGGGCGCAGGGGAGACCCGAGGGCGCCACGAGCTCGTCCCTGCTCGCCGAGCCTGCTCCGGCACCTCCGGTCGCGGATCCAACCGTCGACGGCCCGAGCGGTGCACGCTCGCAGGGCATCGCCGCCGTCAGCACCTCCTGGCTTCCTTCCGAGGCGTCGACGACAGCGGACCCTGCCGTCGAGCCCGACGCGCCGATCAGGGCGGCCGGCCTGCGCCGCGAGATCTTCGGCTTCCTCCCGTACTGGCAGCTCAACTCGAGCAGCCTCCGGATCGACTACTCGAAGATCTCGACGATCGCCTATTTCGGCGTCGGAGCTGACGCCGCCGGCAACCTGATGAAGAAGAACCCGGACGGCTCGAGCACGGTCGGGTGGGGCGGCTGGACGAGCGCCCGGATGACCGGGATCATCTCGGCCGCCCATGCGACCCACACCCGGGTCGTGCTCACGGTCCAGAGCTTTGGCTGGAACGCGGCAGGATTGGCCCGGCAGAAGGCCCTGCTCGGCAGCCCCGTCAGCCGCCTCCGGCTCGCCCGCCAAATCGCAGCGGCCGTTCGCGATCGCGGCGCGGACGGCGTCAACCTCGACTTCGAGCCGCTCGCACCCCGCTACGACACCCAGTTCACGGCGCTCGTCCGATCGATCCGGACCGAGCTCCACCGAATCCATCGGGGCTATCAGCTCACATTCGACACGACCGGCTCGATCGGGAACTATCCGATCGAGAAGGCGACCGCTCCGGGTGGCGCGGACGCGATCTTCGTCATGGCCTACGACTACCGGACATCGAGCTCGAGCCCGGTCGGTTCCGTTGCCCCGCTGGATCGAACCGGCTACGGGATCGCCGACACGATCGCGGCCTATCTCGCCCGGGTCCCGGCCTCGAAGCTCATCCTCGGCGTGCCGTACTACGGCCGCGCCTGGTCGACGCCCACGAACCTCCTGAACGCCTCGAACCGGAGCGGCGCCCGCTTCGGCGACTCGACGACGGTCGGCTATGCGACGGCGGCCGAGTACCTCGCGAAGTTCGGCCGTCGCTACGACCCGGTCGAGCAGGTCGCGTGGACCGCCTATCCGCGCACGAACTGCACCGCGAGGTACGGCTGCGTCACGACATGGCGTCAGATCTATGTCGACGACGCCGCGGCGGTGAAGGCGAAGTACGACCTGGTGAACCGGTATGGCCTACGCGGCGCGGGCATCTGGGCGCTCGGATACGACGGGACTCGCCCCGAGCTTTGGCAGGCGATCCAGCAGAAGTTCATGCGGGATACGACACCGCCGACGATTGGCGTGCGCGCAACGCTCGGCCGGTTCTCGCCCAACGGCGACGGCGACGCGGACACGACCCGGCTGGTCTGGAGCTCGTCGGAGGCCATCTCCGGCACGGCCCGGATCCTGCGCGGGACGACCGTCGTCCGGTCATGGCGCATCCGTGGCGCCGCCGCCGGCTCGGTCAGCTGGTCCGGCACGGACGCGGCCGGCCGGCGGGTCCCCGACGGGACGTACACGTTCCGGGTCGACGGCCGCGACGGTGGCCGCAACGCCGGCAGCGGCGCGACATCGATCGTGCTCGACCGGACGCTCTCGAGCCTGCGCCTCACGCCGGGCCTCTTCTTTCCGCAGGACGGGGACCGGCTCGGCTCCACGGCAACGGCGACGTTCCGCCTGGCCCGGAGCGCGTCGGTATCGATCGCGATCTACCAGGGTCCGACGCTCGTGCGGACGGCGGTGGCCAACCGCCTGATGCCCGCCGGGACACGGTCATGGACCTGGGATGGGCGCAACGCGGCCGGTTCCTTCGTCGCACCCGGCCGATACACGATCCAGGTCGCGGCCCGGACCTCGCTCGGGACATCGGTCCTCACCCGGACGGTCCTCGCGGATGCGTTCTTCGTGGCGCTGTCTGCGACGACGCTCCGGAAGGGCCAGACCCTGACCGTTACCGTCACATCCGCCGAGCCGCTCCGCTCCCCTCCGGCGGTCCTGTTCGGGCAGCGCGGCCGCGCGACGGTCGCGAAGACGGCCGTCGCGCTCGGCGGCGGGCGCTACCGGGTGGCCTTCACCGTCGCCTCGAGCGCGGGCCCCGCGGTCCTCCGCATCGTCGGCCGCGACCGATCGGGCGGTACCAACGCGACGAGCGTGTCCCTCGTCGTGCGCTAGGCCGTGGCTACACTGGCCCGACGATGACGTCCGCCCCGTCGCCCGACGGCCAAATCGGCATGCCCGGCATGCCGGCCGCGAGCGAGCCCTCCGGGCGATCGAATGCGGACGTCGGCACGGGCGCCTGGATCGTCCTCCCGACCTACAACGAGGCCGACAACCTCGCGTCGATCGCGACGGCGATCCTCGCGGCGGCTCCCGGAGCCACGCTCCTCGTCGTCGATGACGGATCGCCCGATGGGACGGGTGAGCTGGCCGATCGGCTCGCCGAGCGGGATCCGCGCGTGCTCGTCCGCCACCGTGCCGCCAAGCAGGGTCTCGGGCGGGCGTATCTCGATGGCTTCGGCGTTGCGCTCGCGGGCGGTGCCCGATTCGTCGTCCAGATGGACGCCGACTGGTCCCACGATCCGGCGGCGCTCGAGCGTCTTCTTCGTCCGGTCGTCGACGGCACGGCCGACCTCGTCATCGGCTCCCGCTACACCGACGGCGGAGGTGTCGTCGACTGGGGGCTCGGCCGCCGGCTGATCTCGCGGGGTGGCAGCGTGTTCGCCCGGGTGGTCCTGGGTCTCGGGCCCCACGACCTGACGGGCGGTTTCAAGGCCTGGCGGGCCGCGACCCTGGCAAGCGTCCCGTTCGACGGCGTGCATGCCGGCGGCTATGTCTTCCAGATCGAGATGACATTCCGCGCGTCACGCGCGGGCGCGCGCGTCACGGAAGTCCCGATCACGTTCCGCGACCGGCGCGTCGGGCAGTCGAAGATGAGCCGCCGGATCGTCGTCGAGGCGCTCGTCGTCGTCGTCCAGCTCCGCGCCGAAGAGCTGCTGGGCCGGCTACGTCCTGGGTCAGCGCCGAACCCCACGGGCGATGAGCCCTCGGCCGAAGCGGGTGACGCGCCGCCGTGAGGCCGGCAACGGGCGGCCGGTCGCCGCTGATCGTGGGATGAGCCCGCGGGCGACCGGGTCCACCCGGTCGGGTCGATTGGGGACCGGGACTGCGGGGTCGCTACCGCCGCGCGGCGTGCGGGTCGTTCTCGACGCTCGCCCCCTCCAGGAGCCGGCTCGCGCGCCCTTGACCGCCAGCTATCTCGAGGAGCTGCTGGCCGCGTTCGACGCCCGGCCGCTCGACGGGGAATCGTTCGCCCTCCTCCTCCGCTCGGATATCGAGGACCCGACGACCAGGTTCGCCCGCCTCGCGGTGATCGGCCGGCGAATGCTCCCGCCGACCCATCTCCTGCGGTCCGGGGCGTTGACCGTGGATCCGTTCGTGCTCAGCGGCGCGAGCATCGGCGCGGCATGGCGTGCGAATGAGGGCGGAGCGGCCGGTGCGGTCTACCACGCGGCCGGCGGGGCCATTCCGCTGGCGACGGGTCTGCCCCTCGTCGTGACGCTGCTCGACCTGGCGCCATGGGAGCTGCCCGACGCCTACCAGCGAGGAGCGGCCGCGCGGTTCGGGCAGCGACTCCGGGCGAGGCTGCTCCGCGACGCGGCGGCCGTCATCGTCGGCAGCGACGCCGTCGCCGAGAGCGCGCGCCGCCTGATCCATGTGCGCCGCGACCGGCTGCGCGTGGTGCCGCTCGCGCCCCGGCCCGCCTTCCGGTTCTGGCCCGCCGAGGCGGATGGTGGGCGCGCCGCCGCGCCGGACCCGGCCCGCCACGCGTCGGCTGGCGATCGGGCGCGCACCGATCAGCGGGCGGAACGCGAGCGTCTGGGACTGCCCGAGCGCTACCTCGTCTACGCGGGCAGATTCGATGCGCGACAGGACCTCGCGACGCTGCTCCGCGCGCTGGCCCGGCTCGCCTCGGATGGACGGCCCGCGGACCTGCCCGATGACGTGTCATGGCCGCCGCGGGTGCTCCTCGTCGATGCCTCACCCGAGGATCGTGCGTCGCTCGCCCGCGCCGCCACGCGTGAAGGGGTCGGGGAGGCGCTGGCCTACGCCCCGCGCCTGTCCGACGAACGGGTGGCCGCCCTCGTCCGGGGCGCACGAGCGGCGATCCTGCCCGCCCTCTCCGACGCGGCCGGGCTCCCCGCGCTCGAGGCGATTGCCTGCGGGACGCCGGTCGTCGCGTCCGCCGTCGGCGCCCTGCCCGAGATCGTCGGATCGGCCGGGATCCTCGTCCCGCCAAGCGACGCCGACCGGCTCGCTACTGCCATTGCCGCGACCTGGTCCGAGGAGTCGGTCCACAGCCGGCTGGCGGCCGCCGCTCGGGAGCGTGCCGAGACCGACCTTCGGACGTGGGACGACGTCGCCGCCGAGACGCGACGGATCTACGCCGAGGTTGCGCGCCCGGGAGTGGCCGTCCCCGCCGGCTGATGCCGCCTCGCGAGCCGGTCGTTCGGCCGGAGCTCAGCGGGCGGTCCGGTCTCGCTCAGCTCGCGACGGGTCCGGATCCGTGCGTCGTCGGAGCCGGCGGCGTCCCGGCCGTCAGGCCGACCTTCGTGCCCGTCTGCATGACCTGGACGAAGGTCTGGCCCGCGGTGAGGACGACCGCCTGGCCGGTCGAGTCGAAGAACCGCGTCGGTGCGGTGAGCGACGCCTTCCGCCAGGTGCCCTTGATCGTCGTCCCGTTCGTGGCGATCCATGCCGGACCGCTGCCGACGACCTTCGCCTCCAGCCGGTGCTTCTGGGATCCGTCGTTGAGCGGCCCGAAGCTCATCAGCATGATCACGACGTTCTTCGGGGCGACACGCTGGCGCGTCGCGGCATCGATCTGCTTCTTCTCGCCGGTCACCGACCGGAGGTAGGTGTTCGTGGCCCGGTCGTAGTCGTAGCGGATGCTGTTCGCGAGGTAGGCGACCTGGATCCGGCCGCCGACGGGTCGGAGCGGCAGGGCGAGATCGGGCGCGAACGTCCACGGCCAGGCGATCGGGCCGTCCTTCGCGCCCTGGGCGGTGGCGACCCCCCGCAGCAGCTTCCCGCTCGTGTACAGGTTGTGGGGTGAGAAGCGAGTCGTGATCCGGTGGAACGAGCCGCCCCAACGGAACTCGTCGGCGTTGTACACGAGCTGGCCGCTTCCCTTGGCCTTGAGTGTCGCGAGCGCCTGCGGAGAGCCTCCGGCATGGGCGTACAGCGCCCTGAGCTCCGCGGCCCAGGCGATGTAGTAGTAGCGCGAGCTTCGCACCGGGCCCACGTCGGTCGGGATAGTCTCCTGGAAGACGAGCATGTACCGC
>DATAQF010000314.1:0-1901 GCA_036264795.1 Candidatus Limnocylindrales bacterium
CAGCCTCCGGATCACGCCGATGAGCTTTCCCTGGATGCGCACATCGTCGTAGAACTGCGCGGGATAGCTCGGGTTCGCGGGCTGGAGCCGGATCTTGTCCTTCTCCTTGAAGAACCGCTTCAGCGTGACGGCGTTCTCCTCGACCTGGGCAACGACGATGTCGCCGTTCCGGGCGGTGCTCTGGGGCCGGATCAGGACGAAGTCGCCGTCCGCGATGTGGGCTTCGATCATCGAATCGCCGCGGACCTTGAGGACGTACGCGTCGCCCGACGGGGCGAGCATGTCCGGGATCCCGATCGTTTCCGATGCGTCCGCATACGCCTCGATCGGACCGCCCGCGGCGATCTCACCGACCACGGGCAGGACGTGGGCTTCCATCGCCACGGATTGCGGGACGAGCTCCGCGGCCAGGCCGAGGCGGATCGCCGCGTACGGCGTCAGCCGGATCGCTCGGGACTGGGCGGCGCCTCGTTCGAGATAGCCGTCGCGCTCGAGGATCTGGAGGTGGTGATGGACCGCCGAGGTGGATGCCAGTCCCACGGCCTTCGCGATCTCCCGAACCGAGGGCGGGAAGCCCCGGGCGCGCAGCGTGGCCGAGATGAAATCCAGGATCCTGGCCTTGCGATCCGCGTCGTGCTTGGTCACCCGCGCCTCCTTGTGGGCTGGATGATACAGAACGGGCGTTCGATGTCAAGGCTGGGGCGCGGCCATGCTCTCCAGGCGTGCGCGGACGTTCGGCGCGGGGCTGGTAGACTCACCGACCCCGGCGTGGTCGTGCGTAGGCGCGTGCCATGGCCCGGCGGTTGGGAGACGGGACCGAATGGCGCGAGGCTCGAAGAAGGATCAGGGCGGCCGGCGGTCGAGCGCCCTCGGGCGCGCATTCGGGCTGATGGCGTTTCTACCCCTGGCGAGTCGCGCGCCAATGTATGCCCGGCTCATGCTCTCCCTCGTTCTCGATGAGCGCACGCCCGTGTCGCACAAGGCCTTGCTCGGGGCGGCCGCCGGCTACGTCCTCGTCGGGCGGGACCTCGTCCCGGACGAGATCCCGCTTCTCGGCGGCCTCGACGACCTCGTCGTCGTCGTGCTCGCGATCGACCTGTTCCTCGACAGCATCCCGGACGAGCTCCTCGCCGAGAAGCTTTCGGAGCTCGACATCGACCGCGCCGCGTTCGACGAGGACGTCGCTCGGATCCGGCGATTGACGCCGGGCCCGGTCCGCAAGACGATCCGACGAATCCCGGAGCTGATCGGGCAGGCGGGGGCCGCGTTCCAGCAGTCGGGCATCGCACCGCGGGTCCGGGCATGGATCAACAAGGAGGAACCGATCGCGTGAAGGTCATTCTGACCCAGGACGTCGACAAGCTCGGCAAGAGCGGCGAGATGAAGCAGGTGGCCGACGGCTTCGCCACCAACTTCCTGATTCCGAAGGGCGTTGCGGTCCCCGCTGCTGGCGGCGCATACCGGGCCTGGCAGCACGACATCGCGAGCCGCGAGGACAAGCGCAAGCGCGAGCGCGAGGATGCGGACATCGCGGCGACCCGCATCGCGTCGACCACCCTCACGATGGGCGTCAAGGTCGGCGAGGGCGGCAAGCTCTACGGCTCGATCACGTCGAAGGACATCGCCGACGCGCTCGCCCGCCGTGGCATCGAGGTGGACCGCCACAAGATCGATCTCGACGAGCCGCTCAAGTCGCTCGGGACGTACAAGGTCGCGATCAAGGTCTTCGCGGGCCTCGCCCCCGAGGTGACGATCGTCGTCGAGCCGAAGGGCTAGGTTTCGGGGCTGCGCTCGGGAGCGCTGCGGGTGCCGGTCGAGGCGCTGGTCGAGGCGCCGGACGAGGCGCCGAACTTGGCAAATGTCCGCAGGGCGCTCGTTAGACCGCGACGACGGGGTTGGAC
>DATAQF010000056.1:0-9281 GCA_036264795.1 Candidatus Limnocylindrales bacterium
ACGCCCGCGAGGCGATCGTGTCGACCTATCTCGGCAACGGCATTGCCCTCCCGCACGGGACGAACGAGACCCAGGGCGCCGTTCGGCGAACCGGTCTCGCCGTTCTCCAGTATCCCGCCGGCGTCCCCTGGGGCGACGAGCCGGCGAAGCTCGTCATCGGCCTTGCGGCGACCTCGGACGAGCACATCGCGATCCTGTCGCGGCTCGCCGGCATCCTCGACGACGCGGACCTCTGCGAGCGGCTGGGCCGGTCCACCGACCCGGCCGAGATCCACGAGGCGCTCACGGCCGACGCGCCGACCGACGGAGCGGACGGCGACGGCGCGACGCCGCACGGGCTCCGCCGCACGGCCCGGATCACGAACCCGTCCGGCTTGCACGCGCGGCCGGCCGCCCAGGTCGTCGCCCGGCTCCAGCCGTTCGACGCCGACATCACGATCGAGGTCGGGGGGCGACGCGCCGACGCGCGGAGCATCACCGGGGTCCTGGGTCTCGGCGCGTCGGTCGGCGACGAGCTGACGATCATCGCCCGAGGTCCCGATGCCGACGGCGCGCTCGAGGCGGTCCTGGCGATCGTCTCGATCGGGCACGACGCATGAGCCGCCTCGATCGGGACGGCATCGCCGCTGCCCTCACCGAGAAGATCGGCGCGAGCCCGGATCCCGAGGGTGTCGCCGACCTCGTGGCGAGCCAGGGACGGATCGCGATCGTGGCAAGCGCGGCGGAGCTGGACGGGGCCCTTGCGCGCCTGAAGCCGCTCCAGGGTTACCGCTGGATCGCGATCAACGGCGGCGACCTGTTCACCGCCAGCCCGAAGACGATCGGCACGAAGGTCGGCATCATCGACGCCTCCGGCAAGGTCCTGAAAGCAGCGGACCTGCCGCGGCCGAAGGCATGAGCGTCGAGGCCGCGCCATCGACGGCTCTCGCCTGGAACGTCTACGGCGCCGGGATCGATCACATCGGGCGCGACGGCCGGCCGGAGACCGTCGAGGTCCCGCGGCCCGGACCGGACCAGCTGTTGATCCGGGTCGACGCCGTCGGGCTGTGCTTCTCCGACATCAAGCTGCTCCGACTGGGTGGCGAGCACCCGAAGCTCTACGGCCGGGACCTGGCGACCGACCCGACCCGGCTGGGCCACGAGACGTCGGTCACCGTGATCGAGGTCGGCGAGGACCTCCGCGACCGCTACCAGCCCGGCCAGCGCCTCGCGATCCAGCCGGACATCTATGTCAACGGCCGAAGCACGGCCTACGGCTATACGATCCCCGGCGGGCTGATCCAGTACCACGTGATCGGCCCGGAGGTGCTCGCCGCCGATGACGGCGCGTACGTCGTGCCCATCGACGATCGGATGGGCTATGCGGAGACCGCCCTCACCGAGCCCTGGGCGTGCGTCGAGGCGGCCTATACCCAGCGCCGCCGCCTCCGGCCGATGCCCGGCGGCCGGATGTGGATCCTCGCGCTGCCGGGCGGCGAGCGGTCGTACCGGTTCGGAGAGGCGCTCGCCGGCGCTTCGGAGATCGTCGTGACCGGGGCAAGTCCGGTGCTCCTCGCCGACCTCCGCTCGGCAGCGGGTCCGGAAGCGACGGTCGTGGAGCGCGACATCGACGACGCGATTGCTGCGGGCCCGTATGACGACGTGATCGCCATCGGTCGCCACGACCCGGCGACCGTCGCCCGGGCCGGCGATGCGGTCGGGTTCCGCGGCACGATCAATCTCGTCTCCGACGAGCCCCTCACGGGTCCCGTCGAGATCGACGTGGGTCGGCTGCACTATCACTACGTTGCCTGGCTCGGGACGAGCGGCACGGATGTCTCCGCCGCCTACGGCGAGGCCCGCAACCGCGCGGAGCTCCGAGCGGGCGGCGTGACGGTCGTGGTCGGCGCGGCCGGGCCGATGGGCCAGATGCACATCGAGCGGGCGCTGGCGATGGCGGATGGGCCGCGGCTCGTGATCGGCGTCGATCTGGACGCGGATCGCCTGGCGGCCGCGCGGGCGAAGCTCGCACCCGTCGCGACTGCGCGCGGCCGCGAGCTCCGAATCGAAGCCCTCGGGCGCGAGCCCGACGCACTGGCGACGTTCGTTCGCGATGCCACGGGCGGACGCGGGGCCGACGACGTCGTGGTGACGGCGCCGAGCGGCCAGGCGGTCGTGTCGGCAGCGGCGGCGATGGCCCCGGACGGGATGCTCGTCCTGTTCGCCGGCGTGCCCGTGGGGACGCGGGTCGCACTGGACCTTTCGCCGATCTTCCTGCACCGAGCGCAGTACACAGGCACGTCCGGATCGCGGATCGAGGACCAGGCCCTCGTGGTGAGAAAGACCGTCGCGGGTGAGCTCGAGCCGCGCCGAGCCCTTGCGGCCGTCGGCGGGATGGAGACGGCCGCGGTGGCCCTCCAGGCGCTCGTGGACGGCCGTTACCCCGGCAAGATCGTCGTGTTCCCCCAGCTGACCGGCCTGCCGCTCACCGCGGTCGCCGACCTGGCCGATGATCCCGAGATCGGGCCGTTGCTGGGCCCCGACGGCTCCTGGACCATCGCCGCCGAGCGGGCGCTGTTTGCCCGCGCGGGCCGGAGTGCCGTCCCGACGTGATCGTCACGGTCACGCCGAACCCCAGCATCGACCGCACCCTCGACGTGCCGGCTGTTCGGCGGGGCGAGGTGATCCGCGTCCGATCCGCATCGTCGGAGGCCGGCGGCAAGGGGATCAATGTGGCGCGGGCGTTGGCCGAGATGGGAATCGAGACGCTCGCCGTCGCCCCGGCATCCTCGGCAACGAGGGCGCGTCTGGGCGTCCTGCTGGGCGGCCGGGTGGCGCTGCGGACCGTCCCGATCGACGGCGAGATCCGGGTCAATCTGAGCCTGGTCGAGCCGGACGGCACGGTGACCAAGGTCAACGAGCCCGGGCCGACCATGGGCGAGCGGGAGGCGGAAACGTTCCTCGATGCCGTCGTCGGCGTCATCATTTCGACGTTGGAACATGGCGGGGGAGAAGGCGATGATTCCGGCGCTGCGGGCGGTCGGGCCGACGACTGGGTCGTGGGCTGCGGCTCCCTGCCGCCCGGGATGCCGGACGCGTTCTACGCCAGGCTCGCCGCTCGGCTGCCGACCGGGACCCGCGTCGCCGTGGACGCCGACCGAGAAGCGCTGCGAGCCGTCCTCGGCACACCGATCGAGCTCATCAAGCCGAACCGGGCCGAGCTCGAGGAGGTCGTCGGCCGCCCGTTGCCGACCCTCGGTGACGTCCTCGACGCAGCCGCGGATCTCCTCCTCGGCGGCCCGAAGCGCGTCCTCGTGAGCCTCGGCCCTGACGGCGCGCTCGTCGTCGACCGGACCGGTGCATGCCACGCGGAGGCCCCGATCTCCGACGTGGCGAACACGGTCGGAGCGGGTGACGCGCTGCTCGCGGGATTCCTGGCAGGCGGTGCCACGCTTGCGGCGCTCCAGACCGCGGTCGCATGGTCCGTCGCGGCCTGCCGATCCCCGGGGACCCGGATGCCGCCGGTCCGCCCCCGGGACGAGGACGCGGTGATCCTTCGCCCGACGATCGAGCGGGCACGATTGCTCGCCCCGTGATCGGCGCGAAGCCGACCCGGATCGCGGCCGTGGCGGCGGCGCCGGGCGTCGTCCGCGGCCGCTGGACGGAGCTGCGCCGGACGGCCCTTCCGCCTCCGCGGCGGATCGAGGCGTCGGAGGTCGCGTCGGAGGTCGAGCGGCTGCGGGCCGCTGCCAACGACGCAGCGCTCGAGCTGATGGCCCTGAGCGACGCGGTCGCCGACGAGGGCCACGACGCGGAGTCGGCGATCTTTGCCGCGCACGCCGCGATCGCCTGGGATCCCGCCCTGCTGAGGGAGGCGACCGGTACGATCGAGACGACCCGAACCGACGGCGGCTCCGCGATTCTCGAAGCCGGTCATGCGAGCGCCGCCCGACTGGCGGCGCTCGAGGACCCGCTGATCCGGGCGCGCTCGGCCGACGTGCTGGACGTCACCGACCGGATCGCCCGCCGGCTTGCCGGCCTTCCGGTCGACGAGGATCTCCTGCCCGAGGCCGCGATCGTCGTCGCAGACGATCTCGCACCCTCGCTCACGGCCACCCTGCCGCGTGAGCGGCTCCTCGGGATCGCCCTCGAGTCCGGGTCGGCGACGGCCCACGCCGCGATCCTCGCCCGGGCGTACGGGATCCCTGCGATCGTCGGTGCGAGTGGGCTGCTCGGCACGCTCCGTGCCGCCGATCGCGGCGTCGAGCTGGCGATCGACGGGGCGACCGGCGAGGCGGTGGTCGATCCGGACGACGCTGATCGTGCCCGCTTCGACCAGCGCGTGACCGAGCTCGGCGTGGCGCGGGCGCGGGACCTGGAGGAGGCGTCGCTCGACGCGGTCACCCTTGACGGGACCGCGGTGAACCTCCTCGCCAACATCGGCGGCCCGGACGAGGCCGCGCCGGCGGTGGCACTCGGCGCCCACGGGGTCGGGCTCTTCCGGACCGAGTTCCTCTTCCTCGAGCGTGCTGCCCCGCCGACCGAGGACGAGCAGACGGAGGCATATCGACAGGTGGTGGAGGCATTCGGCGGCGATCCGGTCACGATCCGCCTGCTCGACGTCGGCGGCGACAAGCCGATCCCGTACCTTTCCCTGCCCGCCGAGGACAACCCCTTCCTGGGCGTTCGGGCGCTTCGCCTGGCGGACCGCCGGCCGGATCTCTTCATCACCCAGCTCCGCGCCTGCTACCGCGCCGCGGCAGCCGGACCGGTGAAGGTGATGGCCCCGATGATCGCCGACGCGTCCGACGTGGCGATCCTCGAGGACCTGGCCGCCCGGGCGCGGGCCGGGCTCGACGCCGAGGGTGCGGCGATGGGCGATGTGAGTCTCGGCGTCATGCTCGAGATTCCGTCGGCCGTTCTCACCGGCCGCCAATGGTTCGGCCGGGTCGGCTTCGCCAGCCTCGGCACGAACGACCTGCTGCAGTACGCGCTGGCCGTCGATCGGGGCAACCCGGCGCTGGAGCGGTATCGCGACTCGCTCCATCCGGCACTCCTGCGGCTCGTCCGGCTGTCCGTCGAGGCGGCCGAGAGCGTCGGGATCGAGCTCTCGGTCTGCGGCGAGATGGCGGGCGATCCCGCGGCCGCGCTCGCCCTCGTCGGTCTCGGGGTTCGCTCCCTGAGCATGAGCGCGCCGAGCCTCGCGGCGGTCCGCCGGGCGATCCGGGCGGTGTCCCTCGAGACGCTTCAGGCCGAAGCCGCGGCCGCCCTCGACGCCGCCCTGGCCGCCGAGAACCGCGCTCGGTTCGAGCGCCTGCTCCGCGCCTGAACCGGTTCGCGGGGGGCGTTGGAGGCTGCCGGCGCGTTCCAACCCGTTGACACTCGGCGGAGCTGACTGCTAGGATTCGTTAGCACTCAACTCACCGGAGTGCTAACTCTTCCCCCGGACAACGAGGCTGCACGTGGCGCGACGTCTCCGCACCACCGGCACGCTGGATCCGCGCTCGCAATCGATCCTCCGCGCCGTCATCGATGAATACGTGGCGACCGCCACCCCCGTCGCGTCGCAGGCGCTGGTCGAGCGCTATCGACTCGGCGTGTCGAGCGCGACCGTCCGAAACATCCTCGCCGACCTCGAGAGTGCTGGGTTGCTGACGCATCCACATACGAGCGCGGGTCGCATCCCCACGGACGCGGGGTATCGACATTTCGTCGAGGCGATCGCCGATTCGAGCCTCCTTCCGCCCGTCGAGCAGCTGATGATCCGGCACCAGTTCGGCCAGGTTCAGCACGCATCGGAGCAGTGGTTCCGCCTCGCGGCCACGACCCTCGCGTCGGCAAATCGCATCGCGGGTCTCGCGACGGCAGCCAAGCCACGGTCCGCCCATGTCCGTCGCATCGACCTCGTTTCGATCAGCGAACGGCTGGCCAGCCTCATCATCGTCCTCCGCGAAGGGGCGATTCGCCAGGTGCTCGTGACGGTTGCCGAGCCGGTCGAACAGGAGGAGCTGACCCGGGCCGCCGTCATCCTCGACGGGCTGATGGCCGGCCGGACCGCGGCCGACGCCGAGCGGGCCCTGGGCCGGATCGACGGCGATGGGCCGATCGGGGGGCTCGTCCGACGGGTCGGCGAGCGCGTCATCGCGGCGATCCGCGAGTACGACTCGACCCTGATCGAGGACGTCTTCAGCGACGGCCTGCTCCACGTCATGGAAGCCCCCGAGTTCGAGCGGAGCGCGAAGCTTCGGCGGGTCTTTGCCGCTCTCGAGAACCGAACCTATCTCAGCGAGCTGCTCGAGCGAGTCTCGGGCGCCGGAGCGGTCCAGGTCTTCATCGGTGCCGAGAACGTCTCCGACGAGATGCGTGACGTCTCGCTCGTGATCGCCCCGTACGGCGAGCCGGGCCGGGCGGGCGGCGTCGTCGGGGTCCTCGGTCCGACGCGCATGGGCTATGCCCAGGCGATCGGGACCGTTCGCTTCGTTTCGGCGCTGATGAACGAGCTCGTGCAGCACATCGATGCGTGACCAACGCGGACGACCGCTCCCCGGCGGCCGCTCGCCCGACCCCGGAGGACCACGGATGACCCAACGCACCAGAGCGCAGGAGCGGATCGACGAGATCGACGTCTCGCCGACCAAGCTCCTTGCCGACATCGAGACGCTGAAGGGCGAGCTCGAGGCGACCAAGACGAAATCCGATGAGTTCCTTGCCGGTCTCCAGCGCGAGCGCGCCGAGTTCAGCAACTACCGTCGCAGGACGAGCGAGGAGCGCGATGCGATGCTGGGGCTCGCCGGCGAGGACCTGATCCGAAAGGTGCTCGCACTTGCCGACGACTTCGACCTTGCCATCGAGAATCGTCCCGCGGAGCTGGTCGGGCACCCGTGGTTCGAAGGCGTGACCGCGATCGACCGGAAGCTGCGGTCTCTCCTCGAGAGCGAGGGCGTGCGGCCCATCGCGGCGGAGCCCGGTGCGCGCTTCGATCCTCGCGAGCACGAGGCAATCGTGACCGTGCCCGGAACGGGACGAGCGGAGGGCGAGATCGTCGACGTCGTCCGGCGCGGGTACAAGCTTCGCGACCGGGTGCTCCGGCCGGCGCTCGTGGCCGTGGCCGCGGCACCCGACACCGGGGCACCGAGCGCAGGCCCGCCAGACAGCGAGGCGTCCGCCGACGCGCGTGCCTCCGATCCGAATCCGGCCGACGGGCCGCACCGTCCGCCGACCCACTGAACCCCAGAAGCCATCCACCCGAAGCGACCCAACCAGGAGAGAGCCTGAAATGAGCAAGATCATCGGTATCGACCTCGGAACGACGAACAGCGTCGTCGCGGTCATGGAGGGCGGCGAGCCGACCGTCATCCCGTCGGCCGAGGGCGGCCGGACCGTCCCGTCCGTCGTCGCCTTCACGAAGACGGGCGAGCGGCTCGTCGGCCAGCTGGCGAAGCGCCAGGCCGTCACGAACCCGGAGAACACGATCTATTCGATCAAGCGCTTCATGGGCCGTCGCTGGGACGACCCGGAGACGAAGCGGGCCATGCAGCTCGTGAGCTACAAGGTCGAGAAGGATCCGAAGAGCGACGGCGTCGTCGTCGTGGTCTCCGACAAGCGGTACACGCCGCCCGAGATCTCGGCGATGATCCTCCAGAAGCTCAAGACCGATGCCGAGGCCTATCTCGGCGAGAAGGTCACCGAGGCCGTGATCACGGTCCCGGCCTACTTCGACGACACCCAGCGTCAGGCGACGAAGGATGCCGGTCGGATCGCCGGTCTCGAGGTCCGCCGGATCATCAACGAGCCGACCGCCTCGGCCCTCGCCTACGGTCTCGACAAGAAGCACGACGAGAAGATCGCGGTCTACGACCTGGGCGGTGGCACCTTCGACATCTCGATCCTCGAGCTCGGCGAAGGCGTCTTCGAGGTCAAGGCCACGAATGGCGACACGCACCTCGGCGGCGACGACTTCGACCAGCGGGTCATCGAGTGGCTGCTCGCCGAGTTCAAGAAGGACCAGGGGATCGACCTGTCCAAGGATCCCCAGGCGCTCCAGCGCCTGAAGGAGGCCGCGGAGAAGGCAAAGATCGAGCTGAGCTCCACGACCTCGACCGAGATCAACCTGCCGTACATCACGGCGGACGCCTCCGGGCCGAAGCATCTGGTCATGACCTTGACGCGGGCAAAGCTCGAGGATCTCGTGCGCGACCTCGTCGACAAGACGGAGCCGCCGGTCAAGGCCGCGCTGAAGGACGCCGGGCTGAAGCCGGGCGACATCGACGAGGTGATCCTCGTCGGTGGCATGACCCGGATGCCGGCCGTCGTGGAGAAGGTCAAGGCGATGTTCAACGGGAAGGAGCCCCACAAGGGCGTCAACCCGGATGAGGTCGTGGCGATCGGTGCGGCGATCCAGGCCGGCGTCCTCGCCGGCGACGTGAAGGACGTCCTCCTCCTGGACGTCACCCCGCTGTCGCTCGGAATCGAGACGCTCGGCGGCGTCATGACGAAGCTCATCGACCGCAACACGACGATCCCGACGTCGAAGTCGCAGGTGTTCTCGACGGCCTCGGACAACCAGGGCCAGGTCGAGATCCACGTCCTCCAGGGCGAGCGCGAGTTCGCGGCCGACAACAAGACCCTCGGGCGGTTCATCCTCGACGGGATCCCGCCGGCCCCGCGCGGCGTGCCCCAGGTCGAAGTCGGGTTCGACATCGACGCGAACGGCATTCTCGACGTCAAGGCCAAGGACCGGGCAACCGCCAAGGAGCAGCAGGTCCGGATCACCGCCTC
Organism: Candidatus Limnocylindrales bacterium; assembly: GCA_036264795.1. GTDB lineage: Bacteria > Chloroflexota > Limnocylindria > Limnocylindrales > CSP1-4 > CF-46. The sequence goes on from DATAQF010000056.1 coordinate 8,758, forward strand.
GTCGATGCTGTCGAAGGACGACGTCGACAAGATGGTTCGGGAGGCGTCCGAGCACGCCGACGAGGACAAGCGGCGCCGCGAGGAGGTCGAGACCCGCAACCAGGCCGAGCAGCTCACGTACCAGGCGGAGCGAACCCTTCGTGACCTCGGCGACAAGGTGTCGTCCGAGGACAAGGCGACGGTCGAGAACCAGGTTTCCTCGCTCCGCGAGGCGCTCAAGGGTTCGGATATCGAGGCGATCAACGCCGGCGCAACGGCGCTTGCCGAGACGCTCCAGCGCGTATCCACGGCCGCCTACCAGGCGTCCGCCTCGGAGGCGGGCTCGAACGGCTCGTCCGACGGCTCGTCCGACGGCTCCGGCTCCTCCGACGAGTCGCCCGAAGGCGAGCCCGCCGGCGCCCGAGCCGGCGGCGGATCGGGCTCCGACGGTGGTGCCGACGACACGGTCGAGGGTGAGTTCAAGGAGGTCTGAGCCTCCGGGCCCATCGCAGATCTGTGGCGCCCGACCGGGTCCCCCGGTCGGG
>DATAQF010000083.1:0-4052 GCA_036264795.1 Candidatus Limnocylindrales bacterium
AGTGCTGCACTGATCGCCGTCGCGATCGCCACGGCCGGCCACAGCCTCGACGACAAGCTCGTCACGATGGTCGCCCTGTTCGTGTTCGCCGGCGTGGCGGCCGCGGCGGGCGCCCCCGTTCGGCCGACCCAGATCACGCTCATGCCGGCGATCGCGCGGAGCCCCGGCGAGCTCGTTGCGGCGAACACCGTCTGGAGTACGGGAGAGGGGATCGGCGCGTTCGGTGGACCGTTCATCGCCGGCGGCCTCATGGCGGCCGGCTCGCCGGCGGCCGTCGCGGCCGTGGCCGCCGTCGGCTTCCTCGTCACGGCGCTCATCGCCGCCGGGCTTCGCTTCGAGCAGGCCGGCGATGCATCCGGCGGACGCGACCAGGCGAGGGGCGGCGGCGGGCTTCGCTTCCGGGACGGGTTTCGGGCGATTCGCGGCCGCCCCGTTCTCGCCTGGTCGATGCTCGGAACCTATGGCCAGGTGCTGACCCGTGGGCTCCTCAACGCCCTCATCGTCGTCGCGGCGATCGAGCTCCTCGGGATGGGCCAGCCGGGGCTGGGGTTGCTCAGCGCCGCGCTCGGGTTCGGCGGGCTGGCAGGCGCCCTCCTCGCGATGTCGGTGAGCCACTCGGAGCGCCTCGTGCGCACCCAGATCGCGGGGCTCGTCTTCTGGGGCCTGCCGATCGCGCTGATCGGAATCGTCCCGAAGCCGGAGGTGGCGCTCGCGGCGATGGTCGTCATCGGGGTCTCGAACGCGACCTACGACGTCGCGCTCTTCACGACGTTCCAGCGCGCGTCCGACAACGTCGAGCGCGGGCCGGTCCTCTCGGTGCTGGAAGGGGCGATCGGCCTCGGCGCGGTCTCGGGCAGCCTGCTCGCGCCGGTCCTGATGTGGGCGTTCGACACGCGCGGCGCCTTGATCGTGGCGGGCTCGATCCTGCCGGTCCTCGCGACGGTGATCTTCCTGCGCATCGGTCGCGAGCACCGGATCACGGTCGTGAACGAAGGCGTCGTCCAGCTGCTCCGGAAGGTCCCGGCCTTTGCCGCGCTGCCCTTGACCGCCGTGGAACGCGTCGCCGCGGGGCTCGTCCCGGTAACCGCTCCGGCCGGGACCGCGCTCATGACCCAGGGCGAGCCGGGCGATACGTTCGTCGTCGTCGAGACGGGCGAGATCGAGGTCAGCGTCGACGGCCGACCGATCCATCGACTCGGGCCCGGCGCCGGTGTCGGCGAGATCGCCCTGCTGCGACGAAGCCCGAGAACCGCCACCGTGGTAGCGCTCACCGACGTGACCGGATACAGCGTCGACGCGTCCACGTTCCTTGCGGCCGTCGCCGGCCCGGCCGCCGCGGCCGTGACCGAGCGGATGGCCCAGGCGAATCTGATGCGAGGGGCGGCGCCGACGACCCCGGCGATGGCGGAGCCCGCGGCGGCGCCGGCGCGCTGACCCGTGCCTAGGCGGCGGGCGCGTCCAGGAACGAGAGCGCCGCCGCGGCGAGGACCGGCGAGGCAAAGATGCTGTAGTGCGTCAATCCGGGCAGGATCGCGAGCGCGTGACCGCCCGCCGGCCGGCCCTCGCCCATCCAGCCGCCGTCGCGCTTGCCGCCATCGAGCAGACCGAAGACCTCGACGTAATGGCTCGGCGGCGCCATGTCGGCGTCCGCGGCCACGATCAGCGTCGGGACCTTGAGGCCGCTGACCTCGTCGGTGTAGTCGAAATCCTGCGACATCGCATCGCCGATCTTCGCGAGCAGCCGACCGAAATCCTCCGGTCGTGGCGCGACCCGCTGGTAGAGCTCGTACATCGGCGTGTTCTTCATCATCTCGACCGCGTCGGGTCCGACCTGGCCCTGCATCGCGAGCATCTCCGGGTAGATCGCGTCGCGACGGATGTTCGCGGACACCGAGACGAGGCGACGAACCAGCTCGGGGTGGCGGACCGCGGTGAAGAACGCGACGCCGCCACCGAGCGAGTAGCCCATGACGTCGGCCTCGTCCAGACCGAGGTGCTCGATGAGCGCGGCGATGTCGTCGGCCATGAGGCGGACGTCGATCGGCCGGTCGATGTCCGCCGTCCGTCCATGGCCCTGCAGATCGACGGCGATCACCTGGTGGCTCGCCGCGAGCGCCGGCAGGATCGGCCCGAACATCTCCCCGGACCCGAGACCGCCGTGCAACAGGACGAGCGGCCGGCCGGCGCCGTGAATCTCGTAGTAGAGATTGATGCCGTTCACGTCGGCGTACTCGCCGTGACCCTTCGTCTCAGTGGCCCAATCGGTGGTCATCGTCGGGTGCCTCCGGGTGCTGTCGCTGCGTCGTTGTCCATTGGACGGCGTCGGTCGGGGATTCTCATCGGCGGGCAGCGCGGGTGGCTGCGCGACTGAGCGACCGCCCCAAGGCTACGTCCCAGCGACCGATCGGTCCCGGGCGCATCATGCCCCCGATGGATTCGATCACGGACCGACCCGCTGACGGGCAGCCCGCCGCGGTCGGTGGCGCACTGCCGACCTTTCTCTTCACCGACGTCGAGGGCAGCACCCGTCTGTGGGAAGAGAACCCCGCGGCGATGCGATCCGCATTGGCCCGCCACGACAGCATCCTGCGCTCCGCGATCGCGAGCGCCGGCGGCGAGGTGGTGAAGTCGACCGGCGACGGGCTCATGGCGGTCTTCGCGGTGCCGATGGCCGCCGTCGAAGCCGGCATCGAGGCGCAGCGCGCCCTCCTCGATGAGCCGTGGCCGGACCGGTGTGCCATCCGCGTCCGGATGGGGATCCATACCGGCGACGCCGAGACCCGTGGCGGCGACTTCTTCGGGCCGGCCGTCAACCGGACCGCCCGGATCATGGGGGCGGGGCACGGCGGCCAGATCCTGATCTCCCAATCCACGGCGACGCTCATTCGCGCTGACCTGCCGGCGCTGACGACGCTCCGCGACCTCGGGGAGCATCGGCTCAAGGATCTCGGCCGCGCCCAGCGCCTGTTCCAGCTCGCCCATCCCGGGCTCCCAACGGAGTTCCCGCCCCTCTCGACCCTCGATCTCCGGCCCAACAACCTGCCGACCCAGACGTCCGCATTCGTCGGACGCGAGGGCGAGCTCCGCATGATCCGCGAGCGGCTCGACGAACCGGACACGCGCCTCGTCACCCTGACCGGACCGGGCGGCGCGGGCAAGACGCGGCTCGCCATTCGGGCGGCCGCCGACCAGATCGACCGGTTCGTCGATGGCGTGTTCCTCGTCGATCTCGTGACCGCGACGGACAGCGATGCGGTCCTGGCCTCGATCGCGTCCGCGCTCGGCCTGTCCGAGGCCGCGGAGCGATCGCCCATCGACGAGCTCCGCCGGCAGCTCCGTACGCAGCAGGTCCTGCTCGTCCTCGACAACTTCGAGCAGGTCACCGTGGCCGCGCCCGTGCTCGTCGACCTCCTCGCCGACTGCCCGGGTCTGAAGCTGCTCGTCACGAGCCGGCAGGCGCTCCGCGTCCGGGGCGAGAACGTCATCTCGGTGCCGCCGCTCACGCTGCCGGAGGCGGCGGATCGGGGATCATCCGCGGCCGAGATGAGCCAGTTCGAGGCGATCCAGCTGTTCGTCGAGCGGGCCCGAGCCGTCCGCTCCGACTTCCGCCTCACCGACGACAACGCGGCCGCCGTCGCGGAGATCTGCCGGCGCCTCGACGGGTTGCCCCTCGCGATCGAGCTCGCGACGGCGCGAATGAATCTCTTCTCGCCCGAAGCGCTGCGGGATCGGCTCGGGGACCGGCTCAAGGTACTTGGGAGCGGCGCGCGGGACCTGCCCGAGCGCCAGCAGACGCTCCGGGCGACGATCGACTGGAGCTACCAGCTCCTCGGCCCGTCGGAGCAGCGGCTCCTCGAGCTGCTGTCGCTCTTCGCCGGCGGCTCCGTCGACGCGGTCGAGGCGGTCGCCGACGGTCTCGACGAGCCGGCCGGGACGCGGCTGGACGCCCTCGACGGCCTGGGCTCGCTCGTCGACAAGAGCCTGATCCGACAGGTCGACAGCACCGACGGTGAACGGCTTCCGCGAGTCGTCATGCTCGAGACGATCAAGGC
>DATAQF010000104.1:0-3435 GCA_036264795.1 Candidatus Limnocylindrales bacterium
GCTTGCCCGCGAGAAAGATCAGGACGACGACTACCGCGACGATGACGATGTGCCACCAGACGCTGACCTGGTTGAGCAGCGCCACGAGGTTGATGCCGGCGATGTTGAGCGCGAGCTGGATCGCGAGGATCACGCCCATCGTGACGAGCTGGCCATTGATGAACCCGATCACGACCGTGTTGAACGTTCCGCCGAAGACTTTGTCGACGATCGTGGCGTTGATGAAGCCGGCCGCGGCGTAGTCGATCCCGGCCACGATCGCGAACTGGCCGATCAGGTTCAGCCACGCGGTCCACCAGCCCCAGTTCTTGTTCTTCATCTTCGAGGCCCAGTAGTACAGGCCTCCAGCGGTCGGGTAGGCGGATGCCAGCTCGGCCATCGAGGCCGCGATCGCAAGAACGAAGACCGTGATCAGGGGCCAGCCGATCATCACGGCTGCCGTCCCGGCCCAGGCCAGGCCGTAGTCGTAGAGGATCACGGCTCCGGTCAGGATGGAGATGATCGAGAAGCTGATCGCGAAGTTGCTGAACCCGCCCATCGTGCGGAATAGCTCCTGGGCGTAGCCCAGCCCGTGCAGATCCTTGATGTCCTGCTCGAGCTGTTGTTCCCGCGTGGCCATCGGTACCTCCCTCGGATCGATCCGCGCGACGAGTGTCAGCGGCGGACGCGGCTCCCAGCGGGGAGCGCCATGTCGTCAATGGAGACCGCGACCGGATCGCCGATCGTGGACGACGCTGAGATCTGACGCGGTCGGCCGCGTCCGCGGCGGTTCCCTCGAAACCGCGCTGCCTCGATCGCGGACCCTCCTGTTCTCCCTCCCGAGCCCCGACTTCGTCGCCGGCCGGCTCACGACGATGGCGGGACTATACGCCGGGCGAACAAGGGCTCAACGGGTGTTGCGGGCGTGCACATCCAGGGCGATCGCGAAATCAGGGAACCAACCGCGAGATCGCGGTCAGTAGAGCATCGTCGTCCCGGTCGGGAAGGAGAAATCGAACGTGTTCGGGGCGAGCGGCGCGTCCGGCGAGTACTCGGTGACCTGGGCGTCGCGGGTCACCTTGCCGCCGATCCACTCCTCGAGGCGGAGGATGACTCCGTCCGCCCGGTCGACATTGACGCGGATCGCGAAGTCGGGCCGATCGGCGACCAGCTCGATCGTCCGGGGATGGTCGCATTCGAGGACGACCGTCTCTCGACCGGACACCTCGCCGAGACCGACGACCCGGCAGTCGCCCGTAGAGAGCACGTTCTGGCAGTAGCCGGCGGGATGGAGGAACGTGTCGGGCAGGGTCTCCATCGGCAACGGGGTCAGCGGGAGGTAGACCCGGGACGTGCCGGGCAGATCCGCGGCTTCCTTCCCGCTCACGCCCTTGACGGAACGCCGGACCGGCCGCTCCGTGCCGAGATTGTGCGGCGCCGAGTATGTCCGCACGGTCTCGCCGTCGGAGATCCAGATCTCGTAGTTGCCGGCGGTGCCGCGATGCGGCTCCGTCGTCATCACCCGGGCGTCCTTCGGGTGGCGCACGGCCGCGTCGACGATGACGATGTGGTTGCCACGGGTCGTGAACGAGCGTTCCTCGATCCGCATCCGGAGGGTGTCGAAGCGGAGCTCCGCATCACGCATGAACGTGAACAGCTCGGCGACGTTCGGCAGGCGATCGGGCGGGAGGGCGACGACCTCCGGCCGCGGTCGACGTCCGGCCGGGATCGGCAGGTCCGCGGCGCGGTCCCACAGGCGAGTCGAGGTCATCGCGGGGATTGTATCCGCGAGGCCGGCGTTCGCGGGGCGTATCAGCCGCCGCTGGGGCCTCCGCCGAGGCCGGGCTCGGTCATCCTGGCGGGGTCGAGCAGGGCGTCGAGGCGATCCGGGGCGATGCCCCGCTCGCTGGCCAGCTCGCGGATCGTCCGGCCACTCTTGAACGCCTCCTTGGCGAGCGCTGCCGCGGCGTCGTAGCCGATCTCGGGCGCGAGCGCCGTGGCCAGCATCAGCCCCTGCTCCACGAGCGCCGGGCCCCGATCGGTCGCCGTCAGGCCCGCGACGGCCCGATCCGCGAAGTTGCGAGCAGACGCGGCCAGCAACCCGATCGACTCGAGCAGCGCCACGGCGGTCACGGGCATCATCACGTTCAGCTCCAGGAACGAGCCGGTCTGGGCGAACGCAACCGTCGCGTCGTTTCCGAGGACGCGGGCGACGACCATCGTCAGGCTCTCGACGATGACCGGGTTCACCTTGCCCGGCATGATCGACGAGCCGGGCTGGGTCTCGGGCAGGGCGATCTCCGCGAGACCGGCCCGCGGGCCCATGCCCATCAGCCGGATGTCGCTTCCGATCTTCCAGAGCGACAGCGCGATCGTGCGGAGCGCGCCGTGGGCCGCGATCACGGCATCGAGGCTCGCCTGCGCGTGGAAGTGGTTCGGGCTCTCGGACACGTCGAGGCCGGTCAGCGACGACAGTCGGTGGGTCGCGCCGGCCGCGTAGTCCGGGTGGGCGTTGATCCCGGTGCCAACGGCCGTGCCGCCGAGCGGCACGACGACGAGCTCCGCCTGGGCGGCGCGCGCGCGGCGGATGGATTCGTCGAGCTGGCCCGCGTAGCCACGGAACTCCTGGCCCAGGCGGATGGGTGTCGCGTCCTGGAGATGCGTCCGGCCGGTCTTGACGACCGGCCACAGCTCATCCGCCTTGCCCTCGAGCGCCGAGCGGAGCCGCTCGAGGGACGGGATCAGGTCTTCCTCGATCTGCATCGCCGCCGCGAGCTGCATCGCCGTCGGGATGACATCGTTCGACGACTGGCAGCGATTCACATCGTCGTTCGGATGGACCTTTCGCCCGCCCCCGAGACGCTCCGCGGCGAGATGCGCCACCACCTCGTTCATGTTCGTGTTGGTCGACGTCCCGGAGCCGGTCTGGTAGATATCGATCGGGAACTGGCCGTCCCAGCGACCCTCGGCGACCTCGGCGGCGGCCGTCGCGATGGCTTCGGCGACATCGGGCTCGAGGAGGCCCAGCTCGGCGTTCGTCTCGGCCGCGGCCTCTTTGATCAGCCCGAGCGCGCGGATGAACGACCGCGGAAAGCGCTGACCGGAGATCGGGAAGTTGAGGACCGCTCGCTGGGTCGAGGCTCCGTAACGGGCGTCGGCGGGAACCTCGACGTCGCCCATCGAATCGCGCTCGGTGCGGGTTCGCGGTCCGTTCGGATCGGTCATCGACCGATTGTATGGCCCGAGCCTCCTGCGGTCGGGGTCGGGTGAACCCTCGTAGACTCCACCCGTGCCGACGATCCGGGCCAACGGCCTCGACATCGCCTACGACGTCCACGGCGCCGGCCCACCGCTCGTGCTCCTCCATGGAGCGACATCGATCGGCCGCGAGGATTTCGCAGCTCAGATTCCGCTGTTCTCGCGGGCCTTCCGCCTCTACATTCCGGAGGCGCGTGG
>DATAQF010000110.1:0-6457 GCA_036264795.1 Candidatus Limnocylindrales bacterium
CCGGCCGGGGAACGTCGACCAGCCCGTGCCCACGGCGGCAGCTTCGTGGGCGTCACTGTTGCCCACGGTCGGAAGGCCGTGCTCCGTCGCGAACGCGACGACCCGGCGATGCCACGGCCGCCCGAACATCGTCGGGTTGAAGGCCTCGATCGCGTCCGGATGGACCCTGGCGTCGCGATCCGCCAGGAGCCGCCGCAGCACCCAGCCCTGGGCGCACAGCGGATACGGGACGAGGGGGTGGGCCGGGATCGCGAGGCCGCCCTGCTCGTGGATCTCCGCGATCGTCGTCCGGAGCGTCCGGAGCGGGCGGACACGCTCCTCGAGAAACAGTCCGAGCAGGTGGCCGCCGAGCGTCGACACCTCTTCGCCGACGACGACCTCGAACCGGAGGCCCCGCTCGCGGGCCATCGTCCGGGCGGCGAGCGCCGCGTCGATTCGCTCGTGATCGGTGATCGCGATCACATCCAGCTCGGTGGAGCGCTCGACGTGGTCGAGGATCGCCGCGATCCCGTCCGTGCCGTCGGACGCGAGCGTGTGGATATGGAGGTCGGCGCGGCCGAGTGTCGCGGTCATCGGGCGTCGCCCGAGACTGTCGCGGGCGCGCCCTCGCCGGCGCTCCTGGCGCCGCCCGATGGCGACTCGACGGCCAGATCCGGCCAGATCGGAAAGAAGACCGCCGACCACTGGTCGGGCGCCTGGGCGATGAGATCCTCGAAGGCCGCCGCCTCGACCCGGAGCGTGGCCTCGATCCGCTCCCGGCGGCTGCCCTCGTCCGCGACCGGGATCGGCAGGAGCCGCCCGCCGACGCGACCGTGCGCCAGGCGCCGAACGCCGACGGCGTAGAGGGGCGCCCCGGTCTCGATCGCAAGCAGGGCCGGCCCGATGGGGAGTGGCGCAGGTCTCCCGAACAGGGGCGTGTCGATTCCGCCCCCGCCGATGTCGCGATCCCCGACGATCCCGACCTGCCCGCCCGACCGGAGCTCGGCGACCAGCGCCCGGCGAGCCGCCCGGAGCCCGACGATCCGGACCCCGAGGGACCCGCGGGTCCGCTCGAACCAGCCCTGGAGGGCCGGATCGTCGACCGCCTCCATCGGGGCCATGAACGTTCGCCCGGAGCGGTTGGCCAGGTACACGCCGGGCAGCTCGATCGGCCCGAGGTGGGCGGACACGAAGATGACGGGACCGCCGGCGAACGCAGCCTCCACCGCGTCCGGCGTCTCGATGATCACGCGGTTCGCGAACGTCTCCGGTCGGAGGCCCGGAACGCGGAGCACCTCCAGGTAGTAGCGGGCGTTCTGGCGAAAGGCCGAGCGGACGAGCCGCTCGAGCGCGCGCGGATCCCTCGCCGCGGCACGGATCCTCGGGTCGGCCGATCCGCGCCGGTCGAGCTCGGTGGCGACGTGCCGGAGGTTCGCTCGGGCCTGGGCCGCGCGGGTCGGCGCCAACCGATACCAGAGCCACCCGACGACGTCGGCAAGCGCCAGCAGCGGCCTTTCGGGAACGCCGCAGGCGACGCGCGAGATGACGCCGAGCGCCCAGGCTCGGAGCCGCTGGATCGGCGTTCCGCGGCCGGCGCGATCCGCGGCCGTGCCGGCCGTCGCGGTCACGATGGGCCAAGCTCCGTGCCGGCAAGGGGCACCGGTCCCGGCTCGGGTGCCAGGACGCCCGCCGGCGCGGGTTGCGTGGGCGGCGCCCCGATGGGGACGGCGGGATCCGGGGCCGACGAGACGACGAGGGGGACCGCGGCGGATCGGTCGCCCGCGAGCATGCGGTCCGCCCGGTGGGCCAGCTCGGCTGCCTCCTCCTCCGTCGGCGGCCAGATCGGCTTGAAGCTGTACCACTGCTCGGGAGCCGCGCCGATCGTCGCCCCCAGCGCGTCCGCCATCTGCTGGGTGGCCCGTTGGATGTCGGCCGGCCCACCCGACGGAACCGTGATGACCGGTGAGAACGACACGTGGAAGAGGCCGTCTGAGCCGCGCCGGATCGCGACCGGCAGGATGATCGAGTTCGTCTTCGCAGCCAGGGTTGCGGGTCCGGCCGGGAGCGTGGTCCAGGCACCGAAGAGGCGCACCGGCACGCCGTCGCTGCGGTAGCCCCAGTCGACGAGGAGGGCCAGCATCTCCCGACGCTTCAGCACTCCGAAGATCTCGCGAATGTTCCGCCACGGGATCACCCGGACACCCCACGCCTCGCGCAGCCGGCGGAATCGGTCGAACATCTCCGGGAACGAGGTGTCGTCGGCGAGGACGCTGATCGGCCAGCCGCGGTTCGCAACGCCGGCGGCCACCGCCTCGTTGTTGCCGACGTGACCGAGGGCGAAGATCAGTCCGCCGGCCGATCCCTTCCACGCCTCCTCGATCCGATCGAGATCGGGCTGGACCACGCGGGCGATCGCCTCGTCCGGCGAGAGCGACTCGAGACGCATGATCTCAACGAGATAGCGGGCGTATTCGCGGTACGCCTTCAGCGCGAGCTTCCGGACACGGCGATCGTCGGGCGGGAGGCCGACAACGCGCCCGAAGTTCGCGTTCGACCAGGCCCGTTTCGTCGGCCACAGCAGGTAGCCCGCCTGGCTGGCGGTGCCGATCACCCAACGGGCGAGACCCGGCGGGATGTGAGCGACGAGCCACACGGCGCCCGCATAGGCGGTGACGGCCAGCTTCTCGAGGATCCGCGGCCCCTGCGGACCGCGACGGTGCGGCGCCTCGAGGCGCTTGCCGGCCGTCATCGGGCGGCGGCCGCCGCCTTCTTGCCCGACGCCGACGCGGTGGGCGCGGTCGAGGCGAGCCTTCGGAGCTGGGCCTTCGTCAGGTTCTCGGTGCCGACGAGCGTCTCGTTGTCCTCGCCCCGGATGAACGCTTCGAGTCGCTGGCGGGCGAGATCGTCGTGGATCTGGACCGGCGGGCTCTTCATGAAGTAGCTCGAGGGCGCCACGAGCGTCCCCTTCAGCCCGCGATCCAGGCCGAGCTTCAGGCAGCGGATCGCGTCGGTGATCACGCCGGCGGAGTTCGGCGAATCCCAGACCTCGAGCTTGAGCTCCGCGTTCAACGGGACGTCGCCGTAGGTCGTGCCCTCCATCCGGATGTAGCACCACTTCCGGTCCTCGAGCCATGGCACGTGGTCGCTCGGGCCGACGTGGACGTTGTCCGGGTCGATGTCGTAGTCGAGCATGGACGTGACCGCGTTCGTCTTCGAGATCTTCTTCGACTCGAGCCGCTCGCGCTCGAGCATGTTCAAGAAGTCCGTGTTGCCGCCGAAGTTCAGCTGGTACGTCCGATCGAGGCGCACGCCGCGATCCATGAACAGGCGGGTCAGGACGCGGTGGCTGATCGTCGCACCGACCTGGCTCTTGATGTCGTCGCCGATGACCGGCAGGCCCTCCTCGGCGAACCGCCGCTGCCAGTAGGGCTCGCGGCCGATGAACACGGGGATCGCGTTGATGAACCCGACGCCCGCCCGAAGCGCCTGCTCGACGTACCACTTCGTCGCCTCCTCCGAGCCGACGGGCAGGTAGGACACGACGAGATCGACCTTGCGCTCCTTGAGGATCCCGACGACATCGGCCGTGGGTCCGGGTGCCTTCTCGATGACCTGGCTCAGGTACTTGCCGAGCCCGTCGTGGGTCATCCCCCGTTCGACGGGGACGTCGAGCTTCGGGACCTGCTGGAAGACGTACGTGTTGTTCGGCTTCTGGTAGATCGCCTCGGACAGGTCCTTGCCGACCTTGTTCTTGTCGATGTCGAAGGCGGCGACGAACTCGATGTCCCGGACGTGGTAGCCGCCGAGCTCGACGTGCATCAGACCCGGGACGGTCTCGTCCGGCTTGGCGTTCTCGTAGTAGTGGCGGCCCTGGACCAGGCTGCTCGCGCAGTTGCCGACGCCGACGATCGCGACGCGGATCTTCCTGCCGGGCTGATGGCCGTTGGCCCCGTTGCTTCCGTTCTTGCTCACGCGTGCTCCTCAGTGGCTGATTGGCGGATGACGTGGACGATTCGTTGGATGGTGGTGATGGTCGCGAGGACCGTGATCAGACCGAGCGTCGTTGCCAACACTGCCGCGCCCTTCTGCCAGCTGTCCCCCGGGAAACCCGAGTCCACCAGACCGAGTCCACCGAGCCATCCCGTCAGGATCAACCCGATCGTCAGGAGGACGAGACGGACCTCGCGCGGCGCAAGACCGACGTTCGCCATCCCGGTGCCGGGGGTGAACCCGAGGCTCTCGGACTTGGCTCGGGTGTAGCTGACCATGAGGCTCGAAGCGAGCGCACCGACCGCAAGCAGGGCACCCGTCCCAAAGCCCGCCGCCAGGGAGCCGGCGACGATGCCGATGTAGACGACCGCCTCGCCGGCACGATCGAAGACGGAGTCGAGGAAGGCGCCGACACGGCTGACCCGGTTCGTCGCCCGGGCGAGCGCCCCGTCGAAGAGGTCGAAGACGCCCCCGACGATGACGAGCGCTCCGGCCGCGATCCAGGCACCCGCGGCCGCGGCAACCCCAGCACCGACCGAGATGCCGAAGCCGATCACGGTCAGGGCGTTCGGAGTGAGACCCAGCCGCCCGAACGCGAGAGCGATCGGCAGCATGAGGCGCCGAACACGGGCCCGGAGCTCGGGGCTGACGAGGGAGGCGATCACGACGCGGCCGTCGCCCGGTCCGTGTCGTCGCCGGCGGGACGCGTGAGGCCCAGGATCTCGGCCTGGCGTCCCGCAAAGGCGTCGAACGCCTCGTTGAGCAGGCGGCAGAACGTCTCTCGCCCCCTTCGGCGCGTGACGACAAGGCCCGCGGCGCGGAGCCTGCCCACGTGCCAGGACACGAGCGGCTGCGAAAGCCCCACCTGGGAGACGAGCTCCGCGACGGTCGCCTCGCCGTGGGCCAGCCTCCGGACGATGCGCAGCCGGTTGACATCGGCCAACGCCTTGTGGACGAGCCGCAGCTCGCGCAGCTCGTCCGGCTGAAGGACGGCATTGGCGATCGTGCTGCGAACGTGGGCGCGAGAGGGGCTCAGGTCGGACTCCCGGTGGGATGCGCGAGCCGTTTCCGAACTCGCATCAACCGCCGTTTATATCAATCGCCGCTGATGCTATGTCGCTCGCGAAGCCGGTGTCAAGCGCGACCGACGGTCGACCGGTGAACGTTCGGCACGATTTCGACGCGACGTCGTCCGATGTCGGTTGTCCCAGCGGGTCGCGCCCGGTGAGCTGGTCGCTCCCTGTACCCTCAGGCGGTGACGCGGTTCACTGCCTGGAGCCTCCTCGCCGTCTTCGGCATCGGCGTGTTCCTCGCCGGCCTCGAGCTGATGATCACGGCAACGGCATTGCCGTCGATCCTGCTCGACCTGGCGGCCACCGATCAGCTCGGCAAGCCTGCCTTCTCCGAGCTTCGTCACGCCTCCTGGATCCTGAACGGCTATCTCCTCGCCTACGTCGTGGCAATGCCGCTGGCCGGCCGGCTGGCCGACGTCTGGGGCACGCGCCGCCTGTTTCTGGCCGCCCTGGTCATCTTCATCGGCGGGTCGCTCGTCGCGGGACGCGCCCAGTCGATCGACGAGCTGATCCTCGGCCGGGTCATCCAGGGGATCGGCGGCGGCGTCCTCGTCCCGGTCGGGACCGCGGCGGCCTCGCATCTCTTCGAGGGCCACGACCGGCCGCGAGCGCTCGGCATCATCGGTGCGTTGACGTTCCTCGGGATGGCCGCCGGTCCGTTCCTGGGAGCGGCCATCCTCGGGGGGCTCGACGTGGGCAGCGGCCTCGACCGGCTCGGGATCGCGCCGGGTAGCCCGCTCCACGACGCGCTGGCGCCGGCCTGGCGCTGGGTCTTCTACATCAACGTCCCGATCGGCCTCGTCGCCCTGTTCATTGCCTGGGCGGCGTCGCACGGCTGGGAGACCCCGCGGCGCCGAACCGGGCTCGATGCCTTCGGGGCGCTGATCTGGAGCGTCGCTCTCGCGGCCGCGCTCGGAGCGACGACGCTCATCGGTGTTTCCTACATCGGCGGCCCGGATCCGCTCGTCGTCGGCGCCGGGCTGGCGGCGCTGGCCGGCCTCGCGACCCTCCTGACGATCGCTCGCGGTCTGCGTCGGGCGGAGCCCTTCCTCGACCCGCGACTCTTCCGCAGCGCGGCCTTCTCGTCGGCGGCGCTCGTCTCGTTGCTCACCGGGTTCGCGTTCGCGGTGGCGATCATCGGCGGAGCCGTGTTCGTCGACCGCGTCCTGTACGGAGGCCCCGACGACCAGCGCCTCGCGCTCGGGGCGCTCGCCGCCGCGACGGCGCTCGGCGCCCTCATCTCGGGCTTCGCCGTTCGCGTCCTGTCGCTGCGTCTGGTGACGCTCGTCGGGCTCCTCGTCTGCGCGGCGTGTCTCGGGCTGATGTCGCGCTGGACGCCGGCCGTGGGAATCGGTCAGGTTGCCCTCACGCTGGGGGCGTTCGGGCTCGGTTTCGGGCTGACCGTCACGCCGCGC
>DATAQF010000202.1:0-9266 GCA_036264795.1 Candidatus Limnocylindrales bacterium
CCCGACCGACAGGCCCGTCAGGACCAGCGGGCCTGCCGCCGCGAACGTGCTCGTGAGGGCACGCGCGGCCTGGTCCGGGTTGAGCGAGAGCGCGAACGTGATCGTGTGCCCGCTCACGTCGAGGAACGACAGCCCCGTCGCTCCCTGGAGCAGGGACTCGTATGCGACGACCGGGAGCATGAGGTTCAGCTGCTTCTCGGTCGCCAGGCTCGAGATGATGATCAGGATCGAGCCGAGGAGGAGGGCCAGGAAGATCGAGATGATCGGGATCGCGGCGAGGGACCAGAAGCGGCGGAGGGCGGCCATCAGGCCGACACCCCCGTCGCGCCGTTCGCGGGGGGAGGCGGTGGACTCGTCTCGACCGGCGGGATCGCACGGCGCCCGGCGGCCATGAGCAGCCCGATCTCCTCGCGCTCTGCGGTCGGCCCGTCGACGAGAGCGACGATCTCGCCGCGGTACATGACCGCGATCCGGTCGGACAGCTCCAGGACCTCGTCGAGCTCCGCGGACACCAGGAGGATGGCCGCCTTCTCGTCGCGCTTGGCGATGACCTGGCGGTGGATGAACTCGATGCTGCCCACGTCGAGGCCGCGGGTCGGCTGGTCGAGGACGAGGACCCTCAGCTCGCGGCTGAACTCCCGGGCGACGACGACCTTCTGCTGGTTGCCACCCGACAGGGTCGAGACGGGGACCGTGACCGACGGCGTGCGGATGTCGTACTCCTTGACGGCGCGCTTCGCCCAGGCCTCGATGGCCTGATCGTTCAAGAACAGGCCACGGACATACGGCGGCTCGTCGTACTGCGTCAGGACGAGGTTGTCCTGAACCGGGAAGCTCAGCACCAGGCCGTATCGATGCCGGTCGCCCGGAACGAACGACATGCCCCGCTTCTGGAGCTCGCGTGGCCCGACGCCGGTGGCATCGCGCCCGCCGATGCTCACGCTGCCGCTCGTCGGCCGGCGGAGGCCGGTGAGCGCCTCGACCAGCTCTTCCTGGCCATTCCCCGCGACTCCCGCGACGCCGAGGATCTCGCCCTCCCGAACGTCGAAGCTGACGCCGTTCACGACCTGCTGACCGCGATCGTCGGCGACCCGCAGATCCGACACGACGAGGGCCGGGCCGCCCGGATGCGACTCTCCGCGATCGACGACGAGCTGGACGTTCCGGCCGACCATCAGCGCCGCCAGGTCGTCCTCGTTCGTCTCGGCCGGTAGCCGTGTCCCGACGACCTTGCCGCGCCGGATCACGGTGATGCGATCGGCGATCTCGAGAACCTCGTAGAGCTTGTGGCTGATGAAGACGATGCTGTGGCCCTCGTCGGCAAGGCGCCGCAGGACGGCGAAGATCTCCTTCGTCTCCTGGGGCGTCAGCACCGCCGTCGGCTCGTCGAGGACGAGGATCCGCGCCTGTCGGTACAGCGCTTTGAGGATCTCGACCCGCTGCTGCCAGCCGACCGACAGCGAGCCGACCTGGACCTCGGGATCGATCTCGAAGCCGAAGCGCTGGCCGAGCTCGACGATCCTGCGGTGGGCCTCACGCCGATCCAGGAAGACCGGGTTCGCCATCGTCTCGGCGCCGAGGAGGATGTTCTCGGCGACCGTCAGCACCGGAACCAGCATGAAGTGCTGGTGGACCATGCTGATCCCCCGGGCGATCGCATCGGACGGGCCCTTGATCTGGACCGGCGCGCCGTCGAGCAGGATCTCACCGCTGTCGGGCGTCGCGAGCCCGTACAGGATGTTCATCAGGGTCGTCTTGCCGGCCCCGTTCTCGCCGAGCAGGGCATGGATCTCGCCGGGCCGGACGTCGAAGTTGACGTCGTCATTGGCCACGACGCCCGGATAGTGCTTGGAAATGCCCCGCATCTCGAGCGCGGGTGCGCGCTCGGGTGGCGAGATCGTGGCGGGCTCGGTCGCGGACTCGGTCACGGATGCCTCGAGCGGATCGTGAGCGAACGGACGGGAAACAGCGACATCATAGGGGCCCCGAAACAAGCCGAGAGGCGGCCTTGCGACCGCCTCTCGGCTGGAGCTGCGTGCTGATGACGGAAGGCTACTTGCCGGTCACCGTGCACTTGAGCGGGGAGCACGGATCGAGCGATCCGGACTTCAGCCCGGCGAGCGCCGCGTCGACCTTCGCCTGGATGTCAGGCGTGATCAGCGCCGCATTGTCGTGGTACGGAGCCAGGCCGACGGCCGGCGGATTCGAGGCCGCGTTGTACGCGACGGTGCCCGCCTTGAACGTGTCGGTCGAGACGCTCAGGACGACGGCCTTGACCGTCTCGGCGAGCTTCTTCTCCGCGCTCGTGACGATGCACTTCGAGAGGTTCGGGAGGCTCACGGCCTGGTCGACGTCGACACCGATGCCGTGGATGCTCTTGTCGCAGGCTGCCTGGAGGACACCCTGGCCGGTCAGGCCGGCGATCTGGAACAGCACGTCAGCACCCTGGCTGATGAACTGGTTGGCGATCGTCTTGCCCTTGGACGGGTCGTTGAAGCCCTTCGACGGATCCGGGTCGGTCTCCTGGTAGAGGACCTTGACATCCGACTTCACCGAATGGGCGCCGTTCTCGTACCCGCGCCAGTAGTTGACGACCGCCGGAACGTTCGTGCCGCCGACGGCGCCGATCGTGCCCGACTTCGTGATGCTGCCGGCCACGATCCCGGCGAGGTATCCGGGCTGGGCCTCGGCGAAGACGATGCCCTGGTAGTTCGGGAGGAGCGTCGCCGCGTCGCCCTTGCAGGCGAACTTCGGATCGGGAACGCCCTGCTCGTCGACGCAGATGCCCTGGTCGACACCGATGAACTTGATGTTCGGGTTGGCCTTGGCGGCCTTCGCCGTGTCGGTACCGATCAGGAAGCCGACCGTCACGATGACGTCGAAGTTCCCGTCGACGAGGGTCTGGATGTTCGTGGCGTAATCCGAGACGGCCTGCGTGACGATCACGTTGTGCGATCCGCCGGTCTCCTCGGCCGCCGCCTTGGCGCCTTCGTTCGAGGACTGGTTGAACGACTTGTCCTCGAGCTGACCGACGTCGGTGACGACGCCGACCTTGAGCGGCTTCATCGCCGCGGCGGAAGCCGACGAGGCCGCGCCGGATCCCGAGGCCGCCGGCGCGGATGTCATCGGTGATTCGGCTCCCTGGGAGGCCGCCGGTGAGGACGGGCTCGACGAGGCCCCGCCACTGCATGCGCCAACGATGATGGCCAGGCTGCCGAGCAGCGACAGGCCAATGGAGCGTGTTTGCATCGATCCTCCTCTAGCCTCGAGATCGCGGATGGCCATGCGGTCCATCAGGTCCCGAGGAGTGTTCGCCACACGGGCGACTGTCGGCGCGCATCCTAACGACGTGGGGGCGGTCGGGCAACTGCAGATTTGGCTGCACACCGGATCCGTGGCCCGGATCGAGCGGAAGCGTCCAGCGGAAGGATAGGCGTCGCCTCTCGCGCGTGCATACTGCGGGGGCATGAGCGAAACAGCGCCACATGCCGGCCCGGGCGGGCGAACCACCGCGGGGCTGGCCTTCGACGAGCAGGGATCCGGCTCGCCGATCGTCCTCGCCCACGCCGCCGTCGCCGATCGGCGCATGTGGGATCCCCAGATGCCCGCCCTCGCGGCCTCGCATCGCGTGATTCGATACGACTGCCGCGGCTTCGGCGAAAGCCTCCCGCCGCAGGGATCGTGGTCGCAGCACACCGACCTGCTTGACCTGCTCGACGAGCTCCTGATCTCCCGGGCGCATCTCGTCGGCGCGTCGATGGGCGCCGGGATCGCCGTCGAGGCAGCGTTGGCCCGGCCCGGATCGGTCGATTCGCTCGTTCTCGTGGCGCCCGGCGGCGCCCTGTTCGACGATTCGCCACCGGAGCTGAGGCCGATCTGGGCGGCGGAGGTCGACGCGCTCGATCGCGGCGATGTCGCAGCCGCCGTCGAGGTCAACCTGAGGGCATGGGTCGACGGCCCCGACCGGACCCCGGATCTCGTCGACCCCGCCGTTCGCGCGGTCGTCGGCACGATGCAGCGCGAGGCATTCGAGCTGCCGGAGTGGGACCAGGAAGCGGCGCCCGAGTACGAGCTGTCGCCGCCCGCGACCGCTCGCCTGACCGAGCTTGCGTGTCCGATCCTCGTCGTCGTCGGCGATGCGGACCAGCCATCGATCCGGACGGCCGCCGAGCGCATTGCCGAGGTCGCGTCGCTCGCTCGACTGGTCGTCTGGCCGGGCGTGGCACACATGCTCACCCTCGAGCGGCCGGACGAGTTCGCCGCCCTCGTGCTGGATTTCTTCGCCGACGTCGAGGCCGATACGGTGCGGTCATCCGTCGCCGCCAGCACGGGGCTCGCCGCACCCGAGTGAGCGAACGGGCCGGTCTGCGGTACGTCGCCCTCGGCGACTCGTACACGATCGGGACCGGGACGCGGACGCCGGCCGAGCGATGGCCGGATCAGCTGGTCGCACGGCTTGGGCCGACGCCGCCGACGCTGGACCTCGTCGCCAACCTCGGCGTGAATGGATACACGTCCCGGGACGTCATCGACGCCGAGCTGCCGAGGCTCGATGGGCTCCGCCCCGAGTTCGCGTCGCTCCTCGTCGGAGTGAATGACGTCGTCCAGGACGTGCAGGAGGCCACGTTCCGCGACCGCGCCGCGGCGATCCTCGCGGCCCTGCTGGAGCGGCTCGCGACGAACCGGATCGTGGTCATTGCCACACCCGACTACACGGTCACGCCACAGGGGGCCGCATACGGTGACCCGGTCGCCAAGTCGGCCGCGATCCGGCGGTTCAACGAGGTGCTGCACGAGCTCGTCGCGGCGCGTGGGATCGCCTACGTCGACACGTACGACCTGTCACTCCGGGCCGCGGCCGACCCGACGCTCGTCGCCGGAGACGGCCTCCACCCATCGGCGACGCAGTACGGCCTGTGGGTCGAGCGGATCGGTCCGGTCGTGGAGCGTTTGCTCGGGCGCTGAGGGAGGTAGGGGCTCGCGCGCCGAGGAGTGGAAGAGACCCCCGGCTGGCTGGCCGAGGGTCTCGTTCGGTTGCACGACAGCCGGCCTTCGCCGGACGTTCGACTAGCGGCGGCGACGGACGATCGACGCCGGCGTGAGGAGCAGCGCGATGGCGATCAGGCCGGCGATCGCCAGCATGATGGCCCGAACGCTGTCATCGGACGACGAATGGCCGTTGAGTGAATCGGTCGGGGGCGGGGTCGTGCCCGGGGTCCCGGTTGCGGCCTCGACACCGCCGGTCGGCGCCTCGGTAGCGGCGGCCGGCGTGCTGGTCGGAGCCGTGGTCGGCGTGCTGGTCGGAGCCGTCGTCGGCGGATTGGTCGGTCGCGTCGTGGGCGGATTGGTCGGCGGGTTCGTGGGCGGATTGGTCGGCGGGTTCGTGGGGGGAGTGGTCGGAGGATCCGTCGGAGGGCTCGTCGCGATCGTGGCGCCCACCTTGAAGTTGTCGTTCTTCGACTCGGTGTCGCAGCCCTTGACGAAGTTGAGCGTCTTCGAGGTCCCTTCGTTGAAGCCATTGCAGTCGGCGACGGCATCGGCCGGCGCCAGGTCGACGCTGTACTCGTTGCCATTGTTGGTCGTGTCGTTGTAGGGCGACAGCTGGACGGGGACGCCGCATGCTGCGGTCCCTTGTGCGTGCGTTCCCGTCGTGCCGGCGACGCCGGCGATGACGCCATTGACGACCTTGACCTGTCGCGCCGAGATCGCGTCGGTCGAGAGCAGCGCACCGCCACTCGGGTCGGTCACCTGGAAGTAGTAGAGGCCATCGGGCAACCCGCTGCCGCTGCAATGCTGGGGGCCGCCGTTCAGGTAGACGTCGGTCTTGAGCGCGTAGTTGACGTTCGCGTTGACGGCCGATCCATCCGACGTGGACGTCCAGATCGCGCCGCTGATCGCGGCAGATGCACCGCCCACGGTTGGTCCGACAAGAGCGCCGACCACGAGGCCGGCAACCGCCAGCCAGCCGAGCGCGCGAAACAGCCTAGGTCTTCCCATCTTCGTTCCCCTGCAGATCCCCGAAACCCCTGACCGCCGGGCACGCGCTCCCGCGGATAGCTCGACGCATCATGAGGGACGGTCCCCCCGCCGTCTAGTACGAAAGTTCCCCTATCGACGGACGCAAAATTGACACGCCGGCGCGCGAGTGCGACCGGAGACGGCCGCGCCGTCCCTCACGCGCGACCTCGGTCGGTCTGAAGCGCCCGGAGCCGGTCGTCATCGATCCCGAAGTGGTGGGCGATTTCGTGCAGCAGGGTGTCCTCGATGGCGCGCGCGAGGCGCCCGGAACCGGGGTTGGCCCGCATCAACGGCCCGCGAAAGAGCGTGATCTTGCTGGGGATCGGGACGTTGTCGACACCCCAGCGGGTCCGGGGAACGCCCTGGTACAGGCCAAACAGCCCACCCGCGCCGACCGAGGCGAGCTGGTCCGGCGTCGGCTCGTCCTCCACGACGATGGCCACGGAGCCGAGCTGGGCGAGGAACGCCGCGGGCAAGGTGTCGATCGTGTCGTCGATGACGGTGTCGAAATCGACGTCCTGCGCGGCGTTCACATCGGGGGACGGCAGCCAGTCCACGGCGACACGATAGTCGTTGCGCGCGGACAGGCGGCCCGGCGTGTCTGAACAAAGCACCCTGGCTGCACCGTCTGGAACGATGTGATTCGTTCCGTGTCGAGATCCGAGGTGGGCATGCCCAGAGTGGCGAGTGAGTCGCTGCAGAGGACGGACCGCGAGCAGGCCTTCGACGTCTTCGCCGGGCCGCGCCTGGATCGCGCCTATGGGCTCGCGCGACGCCTCGTGGGCGATCACGACGCCGAGGACGCGTGCCAGGAGGCGCTTCTGGCAGCGTGGTCGGCGTGGCCCAGGCTGCGCGACCAGAACCGGTTCGACGCCTGGTTCGATCGGATCCTCGTCAACGCGTGTATCGAGCTGCTCCGCCGACGAGCCCGTCGACCCCAGACGACGCTCGACGACGGTCCGGGTCTGGTCCGCACCGATGCCGCAACCGGGTCGGCCGAGCACGATGCGATGGCCCGGGCCCTCGCCCGACTGTCACCGGAGCATCGCGCCGCCGTCGTTCTTCGGTTCTGGGCGGACCTGACGACCGACGCCATCGCCGACCGCCTCGGTGTGCCGGCCGGGACGGTCCGCTCGCGTCTGCATTACGCCCTCGATGCGCTGCGCGCCGACCTCGGGCGGGAGGTCACGGATGAGTGATCAGGACGAGCGTCCGCACGATCCGCTCGAGCAGGAGCTCCGGGCGTGGTTCAGGTCCGACGGGACCTCGGTCGCGCCCTCGGCGCTTCGCACCTTCGCGACTCGGCTCGGAGCGCAGGAGGCTCCCACGGACGCAGTTCGGGCGGCCAGTGTCCGTCCGCGCGCAGCGATGAACGCGCGTCTCGTCGCGGTCACCGCCGCTGCGGCCGTCATCCTGGTGGCGTCGACGTTCGTCCTCGTCGCCGGTCGTCCCGGTCCGACGGCCGGCTCGGGATCGTCGGTCGCGCCGCCGCTCGGATCGCCCACGCCTTCGCCGACGACGACCCGATCGACCGCCTCGCTGACGCCACCGACCGCCGTGGACGACGCGGGGACCTTCGGCACGGGCGGGATCTGGGCGGTCATCGGCGACCGGCTGTACGTCCTGACCGACGGCATCGTCAACTGGATCTCGCGCGTGCCCGCGCCCCATTTTGGCCTCGACATCCGGTCCGGCAACGTGCTCTCGAGCGTGTTCGTGCTCGACACGGAGCATGCGTGGGTCGCAAGTCCCGGCTCCGGGTCCACCGTCCCGTACAGCGGCGGGGGACCGTCGGTCGATCATCTGCATGTTGTCGTCAACCGCACAACAGACAGCGGTGCGAGCTGGGCGCCGGCCGCCATTCCAGGCGACTGGGGTGGCACCCAGCCGGTGATCGCGTTCGCCGACGCGCAGCATGGATTCGTCCTGCTCTCGAGCTTGCGCGGCGGACCTCCGAGCACCGTGTTCGCGACCGACGACGGAGGCGCGACCTGGCGGCATGTCGGCGGCAAGGACGGGTTGGGCTCCGTCTTCACGGTGAGTGACCCGAATACCCTCTGGGCCGGGAACCAGGGCGACGCCGGACCGGTCCAGCGCGACATCCTCGACGTCAGTCGCGATGGCGGTCGGACCTGGGCGGATGCCCGTCTGCCCGGCCTCGTCGGCGACCACTTCGTGAACGACGTCGCGGCGCCACCGGTTTTCGTCGGAGCGGACGGTGCCGTGGCAGTGGTCGCCGGCGCCACGGACAGCCCGGCGGACATTCGGTTCTACCGGACGACCGATGGCGGCCGCTCGTGGGCGCTTGCGACTCGTGTCGGTCTCAACGCATCCGAATCGAACGCGGTCGCGGTCGTCGACCCGACCCACTACGTCGTGACCGACCCGCAGGCCGGCATCGTTTCTGCCACCGCGGACGCCGGCGGGACCTGGACCAGATCGCCGATGACCGCTCTCGCCGGATCGGTGCGCCGTTTCTGGGACGCGCAGAACGGTCTTGCGATCGTCGGGCTCGGCAACGATGCGGCGCCGGCCGCCGGGCTGTACCGAACCGCGGACGGTGGCCGGACCTGGACGCCGGTGACGCTGCCGCCGTCCGGGGGCTGAGTGCCCCCTGTGCGGGCCCGATCGGGCAAGTGCGCTACTGTCAGTACCCGACGCACGGCCGTGGATCGCGTGGAGAAGGAGAGCAAGAGATGGCACTTACCTTGGGAGTCCTGGCCCTGGTCGAAGCGAAGCCCGGCAAGGAATCGGAGGTCGAGGCCTTCGTCAAGAGCAGCCAGGCGATCGCCGAGCAGGAACCGGGCACGCGCGTCTGGTACGGCTTCAAGGTCGACGGCTCGACGTTCGGGATCTTCGACGCCTTCGAGGACGAATCGGCGCGTCAGGCGCACCTGGCGGGGCGGATCCCGGAAGCCCTCGCCTCGGCAGGCCCACAGCTCCTCGCGAAGGATCCCGACATCCGCCTCGTGGACGTCTTGGCGGTGAAGGGGTAGGCGTTCCCCGGCTCCGCAGCGAGCTGCGACCCGGGGTAGGCGCGGGCCCCGTCGGTGGTGGGGGTCGACGCCCGGCAGGCCCGCGTGCCCGTACCATTGATCACCTGTGACGACCCTCGCGCCGAACGACTTCACGCACCTCCACGTCCACTCGGAGTTCAGCCTGCTCGACGGCCTCGGGCGGATCACCGACCTCGTCGACACGGCTTCGGCACAAGGCTTCGATAGCCTCGCCCTGACCGATCACGGCTC